>DYSP01000033.1 GCA_020718185.1 Candidatus Odyssella sp.
CAAGGTGGTCAGTTCGATGATCAAGGTGGTCAGTTCGATGATCAAGGTGGTCAGTACGATGATCAAGGTGGTCAGTTCGATGATCAAGGTGGTCAGTACGATGATCAAGGTGGTCAGTTCGATGACCAAGGTGGTCAGTTCGATGATCAAGGTGGTCAGTTCGATGATCAAGACAATTTCAACAATCAACCTGTGCCTAGCACCAAAAGCTCAATGCTTCATTCAGCCGTTACCTTAGGTAGTGCGGCCGTAGGCGCAGGATTAGGCACTGGTATGGCCAATTACATGCATACCAGAAGTCAGAACAGACAAAATGCTATGAATAACCAAAACATGATGGGTCATAATAGTGAACATCAAACTCAACAAGGCCATAATGTAAATCAAGCAACCGACCAACCTACTCAAAAGAAAGGGTTGCTCAGTCGTTTTTCAAGAAATAAAACTAATAATGCCCAAACTCAACAAGACAATAACGTTAACCAAGCAAGCGATCAGACTGCTCACACTGGTGGACGGCAAATAACTGAAGAACAACGTCAACAAGGTCGGGCTTTACGGGAACAAAAAAAACAAGAACGGCAAGAAAGCGGTTTATCGCGCAACCAACAAAAACGTCAAGATCGCTTAGCTGCTAAAGGTAATGCGGCAAATACTAATCATCAACAAGATCATGAAGCGAACCAAGCAAGCAACCAAACTGCTCACACTGGTGGACGGCAAATAACTGAAGAACAACGTCAACAAGGTCGGGCATTACGTGAACAGAAAAAGAATGAACGACAAGAGAGCGGTCTATCGCGCAGCCAACAAAAACGTCAAGATCGCTTAGCTGCTAAAGGCAATGCTACCAATAACGCTCAGCATCAACAAGGCCATGAAGCTAATCAAGCACAAGGACAAACTGGGGCTAAGAAAAGCAGCAGATTTAACCCTTTTTCCAAAAACAAAGCTAACAATGCTCAGCATCAACAAGGTCATGAGGCGAACCAAACACAAGGACAAACTGGGGCTAAAAAACCTGGAATGTTTAGCAAGTTAACTGGTGGCAGTAAAAAACAGAATGCTAACCAAGCACAAGGACAATCCGGGACCAAAAAACCTGGGATGTTTAGTAAGTTAACTGGTGGTAGTAAAAAACAGAATGCTAACCAAGCACAAGGACAATCCGGGACCAAAAAACCTGGGATGTTTAGTAAGTTAACTGGTGGTAGTAAAAAACAGAATGCTAACCAAGCACAAGGACAATCCGGGACCAAAAAACCGGGGATGTTTAGCAAGTTAACTGGTAGTAGTAAAAAACAGAATGCTAACCATAACCAAACTGGGGCTAAAAAAAGCAGCAGCTTTAACCCTTTTTCAAAGAGTAAATCTAGCAGCAGTGCATCAAAGAGTAGTTCTTCTTCTAAGAAACCATCATTCTTTTCTAAAAAGAAAAAGACTACCTCTTAATTCTAATTTAAATTTAGTTTAAATTAGATAACGATCTGTAATTAAAAGAAATGAGTCCCAAGAGGACTTATTTCTTTTAAAATTCTTTTAAATTTATTTGATGATACGTAATAGATTCTGTAATGTGCGTGATATCAACTTATAAAAAATAGAGTATTTAATGACAACTTTTTCTACCGTTGATTTTGATAACCACGAGCAAGTCGTTTTTTGTAGCGATGCAAAAACAGGTTTAAAAGCGATTATAGCCATTCACAATACTAATCTTGGTCCCGCATTAGGCGGGTGTCGATTTTGGGCATACAATAACGAAGAAGAGGCATTAAAAGATGTTTTAAGATTATCTCGTGGAATGACCTATAAGGCAGCCATGGCTAATCTTAAGCTCGGCGGTGGTAAGGGTGTCATCATTGGCGATGCACGAAAAGACAAAACACCTGAAAAATTGATTGCTTTTGGACAATTTATTGAACGGTTGAACGGTCTTTATATTACGGCAGAAGATGTTGGCACAACAACAGAAGATATGGCTTACATCCGGCAATCAACCAACCATGTTGTGGGATTAGCAAGTGCCACAGGTGGCAGTGGTGACCCATCTATTTTCACAGGATATGGCGTTTATTTAGGTATTAAAGCTAGTCTTAAGCATAAGTTTGGATTAGATACTGTAAAAGGATTGCGCATTGCCGTTCAAGGGTTAGGCCATGTGGGAATGAATCTTATTGAACGCTTAATCAGAGAAGGCGCTGAGATTATTGCCAGTGACATCAATGCTGAATCTGTGAAAAGAGCCACAACTCAGCATGATCTTAAAATTGTACCTCCTGAATCTATTCTAAAAACAGAGTGTGACGTATTAGCACCTTGTGCACTTGGAGGGATTTTTTATGATCAAACAATCGAAAATCTTCACTGTAAAATAATTGCAGGCGCAGCCAACAATCAACTGTTCAACCCAAGTCATGGTGAAGCTTTACGGCAGCTTGGCATTTTATATGCACCTGATTATGTTAT
Organism: Candidatus Odyssella sp.; assembly: GCA_020718185.1. Lineage (GTDB taxonomy): Bacteria > Pseudomonadota > Alphaproteobacteria > Paracaedibacterales > Paracaedibacteraceae > Paracaedibacter_A. Next base: position 2,470 of record DYSP01000033.1, read on the forward strand.
TAATGCTGGCGGTCTTATTAACGTGACACATGAAGGGCCAAATTATGATCAAAATGAAGCCATTTACCATGTTGATAAAATTTATTTAACACTTCTTGAGATTTTTCATTTAGCAGATCAGCAAAGTCTAGCAACCAATATTGCTTGTGACCGTGTCGCTAAGCAACGATTTAAAAATAAACTGGTGTAAAAAATCGTAGTTTCAAAAATCATGATCCTGTACACTATATTTATAACTTTTATAAATTCAATTGCGCTTGTAAAAAGGAGAAAGAACAAGTGATGCAAGGGTTCTTGTGGCAAGCATTTGTGACTTTATTTGTCATTATTGACCCCTTTGCGGTCTTGCCGATGTTCATCGCACTTACACGCAGTGACTCGATTATTCAACAACGTCGCACAGCACTTAAAGCATGTGTCATTGCAACGGTATTGTTATTAGTTTTTGCTTTTATTGGGGATAAATTACTTGATGCAATGGGTATCAGTGAAGCCGCATTTCGCATTGCTGGTGGATTTTTACTGTTGCTTGCGGCCATTGAAATGGTAGTAGCAAAGTCATCGGGCATTAGATCCACAACGGGGGATGAAACAGCCGAAGCAGAGCACCGCGATGACATTTCCGTTTTTCCATTAGCCATTCCTTTGATAGCTGGGCCTGGTGGTCTTACCTCAATTGTTGTATTGATGCGTCAGGCAGAACAAATATCTTCCCTAGCTCAGATAGGGGTGATTATTATTTTAATTGTTGTCTTGCTTATTACTTATTTAAGCTTGCTTATGAGCGATCGAATTTTAAAAATTCTCGGGGTAACTGGTACTAATGTAATGACGCGGGTTTTTGGTATTATTTTAGCCGCCCTAGCTGTTCAAAATATCATTAATGGGATTAGTATTGTGGTACGAGGATTTCTGCATGCCTCGTAAATTATACTCAGCGCAAATAGGACAAATGATGCAACCATCAACTTCGGCACTTCCCTCATGGATTCCTCCTTCATCAACACTTCAAAAAGCAAATCTGACGCGTTTTATACAAGAAGCAGGATTTACAAGTTATGATCAGCTTTATCAATATTCGATTGAAAAGAGCGCTGATTTTTGGTCGCGTTTATGGGATTTTTGTGAAGTTATTGCCCAGAAAAAAGGCGACGTCATTCTTGAAAATGCTGATATCATTGAAAAAGCAGTTTTTTTTCCACAAGCTAAACTCAATTTTGCAGAAAACCTTCTACGATTTAAAGGTTCTGATATCGCGATAGAATTTTATGGCGAAGATAAAATTAGGCAACCCCTAACTCATGATCAGCTTTATCTTCAAGTGGCCAAAATTGCTGATACATTAAAGCAATGGGGCGTAAAATCAGGAGATCGCGTTGTCGGCTATCTTCCCAATCTTCCCCAAACAATTGTCGCAATGTTGGCTGCCACGAGTCTTGGTGCCATTTGGTGTTCGTGTTCGCCAGATTTTGGGACTACAGGTGTGATTGATCGCTTTGGGCAAATTGAACCAAAAGTTTTGTTTCTTGCCGATGGTTATTACTATCATGGAAAAGAATTTACCAGTGTCGATAAACTTCCTAATATCCTAGCACACATTCCTAGCATTGAAAAAGTTGTTGTTATTCCTTATATTAACATTCCTCTTCCTTCTGAGAAAAATATGTTTGTTTGGAATGAAATCATCGATGAATCAACAGCTTCACAGATTGATTTTGCCAGCTTAGACTTCAATCACCCTCTTTATATTTTATTTTCTTCTGGAACAACTGGCACGCCAAAATGTATTGTGCATCGCGCTGGCGGTGTCTTGCTTCAACACTTAAAAGAACATCAACTTCACTGCGATCTCAAACCCGGTGATCGTTTGTTTTATTTCACCACGTGTGGTTGGATGATGTGGAATTGGCTGGTATCTGGCTTAGCAAGTGGAGCAACTCTTGTTTTGTATGATGGCTCCCCTACTTATCCGAGTATAACCGCTCTCTTCGATATTGCCGCTGATATTAAAATCACTCATTTTGGCACTTCTGCCAAATTTATCGACAGCCTCATGAAGCAAGAAATAGACCTGACTTCCCATGATTTATCATCCCTTCGCATGATAACTTCCACAGGATCACCTTTGGCGGCTGAGGGATTTGATTATGTTTATCAATTCATTAAACAAGATGTTTGTCTTGCTTCTATTTCAGGTGGTACAGACATCGTATCTTGCTTTGCCTTAGGTAACCCCATTGCGCCTGTATGGCGTGGTGAACTGCAAGCGGCTGGGCTTGGAATGTTGATTGCTGTGTTTGACGAAGAAGGTTATTCTTTACCTTCTGGGGAAAAAGGAGAATTAGTTTGTACAACCCCCTTCCCTTGTCAGCCCTTAGGTTTTTGGAATGATCCTGACGGTCAAAAATATCACAATGCTTATTTTGAAAAATTCCCAGGTGTTTGGCATCATGGAGATTTTGTCGAAAAAACAGCTCATCAAGGATTAATTATTCACGGCAGATCAGATGCTGTCCTTAACCCTGGTGGAGTACGCATCGGAACAGCAGAAATTTATCGTCAAGTTGAACAAATCTCTGAAGTTTTAGAAAGTATTGCTATCGGCCAAAATTGGCAAAATGATGTTCGCGTAATTTTGTTTGTTAAACTTAAAGAAGGCGTTACTCTTGATGGCGACCTCATTGCACGCATCAAACAGCAAATTAGAAGCAATACCACGCCGCGCCATGTGCCGGCTAAAATTATTCAAATTCCCGATATTCCCCGCACAAAAAGTGGGAAAATTGCTGAAATTGCCGTTCGTGATACGATCCACGGACAAACCATTAAAAACAGTGAAGCACTTCTTAACCCCGAAATTTTAATTGCTTATAAAAACATCGAGGAGTTGGCTAAAGATTAAATTTCCTTAAATCTAGCTGAAGCGATAAAAAGAGAGACTCTAAAGAACCCCTCTTTTTTCTTGATCACGTTCAATGGCTTCAAACAACGCTGTGATATTTCCTTCTCCAAATCCGGAATGTCCTATCCGTTGAATCACTTCAAAAAAAATCGGTCCAATCAACGTGTTCGTAAAGATTTGAAGCAATAGCTCCATTTTTCCGGCTACGGTTGTTTCACCATCCATAAGAATATGATTTTTCGCAAGACGTGCAATATCTTGAGCATGATCTGGTAGGCGTTCTTGAATAATGTCGTAATAAGAATTTAGAACAGTCATAAACGGAATTTGCTGTTGGTTTAATTGCTCAATCGCCTCACAAATATCTGCCGTGCCAAGGGCAATATGTTGAATCCCCTCACCCTTATATGTCGTTAAGTATTCTGCAATTTGCGATTTATCGTCAGTTGATTCATTAATCGGAATGCGAATTTTCCCACATGGACTTACCATTGCCCGACTCACAAATCCTGTCTTTTGGCCTGTAATATGAAAAGATCGTTGCTCACGAAAATTAAATAACTTTTCATAAAACCCTGTCCAAATATCAGACCGTCCTTGATACACATTGTGTGTCAAATGATCGATGTAGGTAAGCCCAACACCCGTAGGATTACGGGGAACATCGTCAAAATAAAAAAAATCGGTATCATAAATTGTTTGAGATTCACACTGATCAACAAAAAACAGCAAACTGTCACCAATACCATTAATTGCAGGAATGTGAGTTTCACCATCTATAATTGGCGTGTCTGCCGATTTTGCTCCCAGAGATAAGGCGCGCATATGTGCAAATTTTGCATCCTGAACCCGAAAAGCCATCGAACATGCAGATGGGCCATGCATTGCAGCATAATAAGCAGCATATGTTTCGGGTTCGCGATTAATTAGAAAATTAATTTCCCCTTGACGGTAAAGCGTTACTTGCTTTGTGCGATGCTTAGCCACGGGTAAAAAACCCATCTGGGTAAATAGATTTTCTAAATCACCTTGAATAGGGCTTGCATATTCAACAAATTCAAAACCATTGGTGGCCATCGGATTATCAATTAGAGCAACATCCAACACAACGCATTCCTCTCAACATACTTTTTTAATCATAAGAAATGCTTTAATTCAAACAATATCGAATCCATTCCTTGGTTAGTTTTTCTTGCACACTATTTTGACGCAAACGTGTGCCTAAATTATCCCAATCTACCCAATCAAGATTTTGATCCTGATTAGAACAGGAATAAACAATGACCTCTTTACCAGTCAATGGGTCAATATGACGCTGTAAACACTGCGCACAAATTTCTTTCATCATACATTGCATGGGTGAGTTAATACTGCCAATACCAATATGATCTGGATTTAGGTATGCTTTTAAGCTGGTTTTACGCGCCTTGGCGATAGCTGCCATCATTTTATCAGAACCAATGGCAATGATGCGCTGAACATCATGTAAAGGAATGAGGGCAGCACCGAGTTTGCCTGTTGCATAAGCTTCCATGCCCGCAACAATATTGCCAACAAAGGTTAAATCCTGCGATCGCGATGGAGCAAATCCGGGTAATTCATCACAACACCAAACAATCTGATCAGCAGCTTCTTCAATTTCAGAAATCTTATATCGATCTTCTATTTTCTTATATCCGGCAAAATAGATCACTTGGCATCCATTGGCTCGCAAAGCTTGTCCAATTGAAAATAACACCGCATTCCCCAGACCACCACCAGCTAATAAAACAGTTTCCCGATGAGGAATTTCTGTCGGTGCGCCGGTTGGCCCCATTAACACAACAGGATCTCCCGGCTGCAAAAGTGTACACAAGTCTGATGATCCCCCCATTTCTAGAACAATGGTTGACAAAAGCCCTTTTTCTCGGTCAACACGAGCCCCCGTTAAAGCTAAGCCTTCCATGACAAAACGTGTTTCTTTATAGATAGGGGCAAAAGTTTCAAAGTTCTGTAATCGGTAAAATTGACCAGGTTGAAAGTTTTGTGCGGCCAACGGCGCTTCTACTGTTACTTCTATAATCGTCGGTGTTAATCTTGTCACCGCGTGGATCCTCGCACGCAGTTGATGATTCAATTGCTTGATTAAAGTCGCAGCTGATACATCTGTATCGATTGGACGACGATGCAACATGCGCGAAACAACGGGGTATCCCTGTTTTGCACTGCCCATGGCTTTGACAACATTACCGGCAAATGAAGGATGCATATCGCCAAAAAAGCTGATTGATTTTTGGTTATCCAGAATCGACATCAAAACGTGTGGTATATCTGGCTTTGCGATTTTTTGAGGCGTCACCGGCTGACCTGCTTCATCAAAGGCTTGAAAACTATTTCCAGCAAAGGAAAAATAATTCATTTCATCATATTTTAGATTTGTATTTGGTTTGGTTCCAGCCGCAATTAAAATAGTCCGCGCGGGTAATGTTTGTTCTTGATCATGATGACGAATGGTCAGCGATTCAGCATGCCCATGCGCATCAACATTTACATCTATCGGTACCGCATGATCTAAAATCTGAATTCCTTCTTCTAAAGCAATCACAACTTCTTCATGATTCATCACATAACTTGGCGCCTTTGTAACATCACGGCGATAAGCAACTGTCACCCCACCCCACTGTTGAATAAGGTTTTGAAAGTTAGGGTTACGATTTTGACTAAGCGCGGCTTGACGCTCGTTTGTAATAGCTGCGCCATGCGTCAAATATTCATCCACAATCACCAATTCTGCATCAGACCATTGTTGGCGCAATTTTGATATTGGTTGTATTTGACAAAGTTGTTGATAGCGTTTATAAAATTTTTCCACTTGCAGGGGATAATAGGCCATTGTTTCTGTTGCTGTATCAATGGCTGTTAAACCGCCACCAATAACAACAGCAGGCAATCGCACTTGTAGATTCGCAATTGAATCTTGTTTTGCAGCACCCGTAAGCTGCAACGCCATCAAAAAATCGCTAGCTTGTCGCACGCCGATTGCTAGGCTGTTTTTCATCGAAATTAAGGTAGGACTTCCTGCCCCCATACATAAAGCAATATGATCAAACCCCTTGTCAAAAGCTTGATCAATAGTCAGTGTCCCTCCAAAACGAACCCCTCCAAAAAGAGCAAAATTTTGACGTCTTTCCAATAACAACCGAATCATTTTAAGGTAATTTTTATCCCACCGCACCGTAATACCGTATTCAGCAACACCACCAAAACCACTCGTAATGCGAGAACCCAATTCTTCTTGTAGCTCTGTGATCGAATAAATAGGCGTAAAAGAGTGACGCTCGCCATCAACATCTACACCACTTTGTGCAACCGGCAATGGTTCAATTTTTAGGCCATCGATCGCCACAACTGCATGTCCATCATTCAGCAAGTGATGCGCTAACGTAAACCCAGCAGGCCCTGTGCCCACCACCAATACTTTATATCCAGAGTCGGCTTGTGGAAAAGGGCGTTGCATATTTAAAGGGTTCCAGCGTGTGAACAAGCTGTAAATTTCAAATCCCCACGGTAGCTGTAACACATCTTTTAAAATCTGTGTTTCCGTGCCTGGAATATTGACAGGTTCTTGTTTTTGATAGATGCATGCTTTCATACAATCATTACAAATACGGTGACCCGTCGCCGCAATCATTGGGTTATCAATGGTGGCGATGGCCAGGGCTGCAAGGGTAAATCCTTGCGCTTTGGATTCATTCATTTCAGAGATTTTTTCTTCCAGCGGACAACCCGTCAGATTAACCCCAGCCCAATTTTTAATGAATTTATCCACAGCTTCGCCTTTAGGCTTCATTCCCTTAGAGCACGAATCTTTTGCTTGATGATGACACCAAATACAATAGTTGGCTTGATCGATCGCTTGCAAACGACTTAACCCTTCATCCGTTAAATCAAAGCCAACACGTTGACGTTGATGAGAAGGCAATCCAGCTTTAAAAGCATCAACCAAATGAAAAGGAATAAGTTTTTGAAAATCAAGTTTTTCTGGCTGACGAAACAAGACCCTACCCTGATGAAAAGATCGCCCTGCATCGGTGAAAGTGGCCCAAGCCGCATAGCGTGCCGCCAGATCTAGCTCTTGTTCATAAATCGCTTCATCTTTTAACCATTCATTGACCGTATTAGCAAAGATAACGTCGGTAAAAGGATTCATATGCGAAATAAGATGCTGACGTAGCTCATCACCATCAAAGGTTATGGCGATGTTATATGGATATTGACGACAAGCGCGGCGTTGAACAAATTGACGCTTTATCTGGGGAACGGCATTTAAGTAATGGTGCTGCTGTTGCAATGCTTGAATGTTTTTTTCAATCTGAAATAATTGACTAATAAAGTCTTCAAGATAGGGTGCTACTTCTAATAAAAGCGCACTTATAGATTTCTCATCCGTAACATTTTGACGATGAAATTGATAAATAGTTCCCAGTTCAGGTTTTTCATTTAATAAAAACTCCTGAAAATGATTATCAAGTTTTTCAAGCCCGCTATTGTGATATAGATCGGTAAATGTTAAACCAAAAGAAAGAGATAAAATAGGGGAAGAATCAGGCATTGGCGATCAAAACTCGTCTCATTAAAGGTAGGGGTAGTGTATCTTAAATACGTCTTTTTGACTATCTCAAAAACAAGAAAGAAAGCTATCTTATGGCAATAGTTTATTTAGGTCTGGGAAGTAATGTTGGATCATGTCTTGAGAACTTAAAAAACACTCTGATCCATCTTGAAAAAAAAATGGCTATTGCTGCATGTTCATCAATTTTGCGCACTAAACCACTGTATGTTACCGAACAAGCTGATTTTTATAATCAAGTGATTTGTATTGAAACAACTCTTTCCCCTTTAGATTTACTTGTTTATATAAAAAATCTTGAACAAGAGATTGGACGAGTACCTACATTTTTGTATGGACCCCGTGTGATTGATATCGACATTCTTTATTATGACCATCTCATCTTGCATACAGAACAGCTTCAAATCCCTCACCCTAAAAACAATGAACGAGAATTTATCTTAGAATTGATGAGCGAGCTTGATCCTAGTTTTATTTGTCCAGTAACAAAAACACCGTTAAAGATTATTCATCATCTGCATGAATTAATTTATGAACTCTTAACATCAACGTTTAACGATCGATCTGATAAAATTGTAGAAAAGATTTTAAAAGATAAGACTTCCTTTGCCCAAGCATTAACAGTTTCTGAAGAAGCAAATAACCTAAACCTTCACACATCTTCATTATCTTCATTACGCGTGAAAATCTTAGATGTGCTCGTTGGCATCATCAGAGATTTTGACAAAGCTCGAATGATTTCAAGCCATTTGCAACGAGATTTTGACAATGGTATCCAACTAAGCAAAGAAAATGATATTTTATATAACACGAACCTTTTTCTTTTCTCACTTATTCATAATCCTGATTTTGATAAGGGAATTATCTTTGGTAAAAAAGCACTAGCATTGATTGAATCAGAACCAGAAATGATTGAGGAAAAACTGCGCCTCTTTGCTAATTTAATTCAATATTATTCATTAACTGGTTTATTTGACGAAGCTCAAGCATTCCTTGAAAAGGGTGCTCCTTGTTTTCAGCTTTCCCAATCAGATGCCTATAATGCGTTGTACGTACTTGCGACAACTGTCTTTCTTAATGAACAAGGAAAATTTGAACAAGTCATTAGCCTCATTAAAGAACACCAGCCGCTTTTAGAAAGACAAATCGCGTATCCAACAATGTATTCTTTTACATGGATTCAGTTGTGTGAAGCCTTGATTAAAAAAAGTGATTTTGAAGAAGCAGAAAAAACATTAGCATTAACTGAAAAAATAGGTCAAGAATTTTATGCACATGAAAACAATACTTTTTTTGCCAAACTATTTGCTCTTCAAGCGTTAATGAAATTTTCTAACCCAGAATATTTTATGTCAGCCAAGGCTTTACTCGAAAAATCTCTAGAAATATATGATGATATCTATTGCGGGTCTAATAAGCATAAAAATCAGGGTTCTGTTCACCTTTTTTTGGGGCAATTATATTTCTTAAACCGTCAGTATGACAAAGCGACAAAACACGGGCTTTTAAGCAAAAAAATTTACGATACTATTCTTAAAAGTAAAAAATGCTATGATGCAAGCGAACTAGATAAATTACTAACTCGTTTAGAGGTAGAGGGGCTTATAAGTTTTTAACATACCTAAGGTAAGCACCTTCTTTTTTATAAAAATTTTTGCCCTGTAAATTAAATATTCCTGTATCAAGAGTCATAACTTTTGCTACTTTAAAATAAAATCAGATAAACGTTCCTTTTTTTCATTTTACATGACGTGTCACATACTGGCTAGATAATAGTTGATGCGACTCTTGTTGTTGTTCATACTTGTTTTGCTGAATAGACAAACAAGACGGTAATCTCCATGGTGTTAAAAAACGCCGCCATGAAGTTTTGAGAGAGCCTTCATTAAGTGAATTAACTTGCTAACACGGGGTGGAATTGCTATATACTCGATATGTTTATTAGACATAAAAACTTCTTACAAATGGGCGTATTTATAAGTTGCGCTATGCCATTTGCCATGATGACAATTCCTGGGGGGGGAAGCATATGCTTTTTTCTTTTATTAGGACTCGCAGCTACTTTCTACATTATAAATAAACAATGGCCTGATACGTATGTCATTAAAGATTACCCATGGTTTTTGATAGGGTTAATCGCATGGTGTATGCTAATTGCTGTACAAATGATAGTTATGAATTCTTGGTCAGGAAAAACAATTGAAGTTATTCTTAGGTTTTTATCGGGCGTTGTTATTCTTACATTTTTAGCTAAATCCCCTTCTTTATTTCTAAAAAGGATTGAGTGGGGAATTGTACTGGGAACAGTAAGTAGCTTCATTTATGCTCTTTTAACGACATCAATTTATCACTATCCTCGTGCTTATAATTTTTTTATGTGTCCTATTATGTTTGGCAATATTTCTTTATTGTTAGGATTTTGGTCACTAGCTTCTTTTTATTGGGACGAAAATCCATCTCTCTTTAAAAAAATAGTAAAGTTTATAGCATTCTTTGTAGGGATTTATACATCTATTTTATCAGGTTCCCGAGGTGGGTGGGTTGCTATTCCTTTATTAACAATTTTATTGTTCACCCTTTTAAAAACGCATTTTTATTTAAACATCAGATATAAAGTAATTTTTTTTATATCTTGCATCTTTTTAAGTATTCTATCAGTGGGTTCTATCTATAACCGTCTTGGAACAATTCCAGAACAGCTTAAATTGTATACAATGAAAAATGCTGATTCTTCTACGGGACAACGGTTGGAAATGTGGAAAGGTGCTCTTTTAATCTTCAAAGAAAACCCTATCCTAGGCATTGGCAAAGGAAATTTTCAAGAAAGTATAAAGAAATTAGCTGATCAAGGCATCGTATCAAATGTAATAGAGAAACATAAACATGCTCACAATGAAGCATTATTTATGATGGCGGAATTTGGAAGCTTAGGACTTATTACCTTATTATTATTTTATTTTGGAACTTTTATCCATTTTTATAGATATCGTCAAGATAATGATTTAACCATTAGAGCCGCCGCTTATATGGGATTAATGTTAAGCAGCGGTTATATTATTTTTGGATTTACAGAAGTCATTTTTGATAGAGTAAAAGAAATAGGATTTTTTGTAACTATGGCCTCTTTATTTCTTGCATTAATTGCTAGTAGAAAACGGGAACTATATAATCAATTTGAATTAGATTGCTGCAATTGTGAGGAATCATCATACGGTTAAAAACCATAATATCTTTTAAGCGCTTCCCATTCTAAATGACCAGCAGGACGATGATCATCACCAAACTGCTGCGCCGTGTGCTCAGCAATCTCTGGTGATAAAAGTAGCAATGACTGATGAGTGCTTTGAGCAAGAAGTTGTGCTTCAGCAGCTTTTTCCAGGAAAAACATCAAAGAAAAAGCTTCTCCCATCGTCCGCCCCGCACTTAAAAACCCATGATTTTTTAAGATCATCACGCGCTTATCTTGAAGATTATGTATTAGACGAGGACGTTCTTCTTCTTCAAAAACAATTCCTTCATAATGATGATAAGCAATACGATTGTAAAAACGGCACGCATGTTGAGTTAAGGGCAATAAGCCATCTGGTAAGGCAGAAAGAGCCATTCCTACTTTTGAATGGGTATGAATAACACATGTAATATCTGATCTAGCCTCATGAATCGCCCCATGAATCATGTATCCTGATAAATTGATTCTAGCTAATGATGGTTCTAAAACGTTACCTGCAAGATCGATTTTAACCAGATTTTCAGGGGTAACTTCTTCAAACAATAAACCAAATTGATTAATTAAAAAGTGTTCAGTGTCTGGAATTTTATAAGAAACATGCGTGTAAATTAAGTCTGTCCATCCCAACTTTGCCATTAACCGATAACAAAAAGAAAGTTCTTTTCGAGCCTCTTGTTCTTCAACAGACAAAATAGTTAAATCAACTAACTCCATATGGCTGCCTTCTCTTTTAAATATCGATCCGTTTTTGCATCCATTGAATCACTAAACTGTAACAATGCTAATCGACGGTACAGCCCCTCTTCACTAATCAACTCAGCATGAGTTCCCATGGCTTCGATCCGCCCTTTATTCAATACAACAATACGATCTGCCTTTAATACCGTTGCCAGACGATGCGCCACAACCAATGTTGTACGTGTTGACATTAATTTTTTAAAGCTTTCTTGAATCATAGCTTCGCTTTCTGCATCCAGAGCACTTGTTGCTTCATCTAATAATAAAATAGGTGGATTACGTAAAAAAACACGGGCAATTGCTAATCGTTGTTTTTGACCGCCCGATAATCGTACACCACGGGTGCCAAGTGGCGTGTGGATGCTTTGAGGTTGGCTTTGAATAAAGTCCAGAAGGTTAGCAGCTTCAGCTGCTCTCCATACATCAGACTCGCTAGCAGTTGGCCTACCAAATAAGATGTTTTCATATAGTGAAGTGGAGTAAATCATTGGATCTTGTGGGACAATGCCAAATCGATTTCGTAATTCATCCATTTGCACGTCTTTTATATCGATCCCATCCACATAAATACTCCCCGACAAAGGATCGAAAAAGCGAAGAAGCAAAGAAAGAATTGTACTTTTTCCCGAACCAGATAAGCCAACAATGGCTACTTTTTCACCGGGGGCAATTGACAAAGATAGATTATTTAACACCAGAGATGTAGCGTTATTGCTATAGGCAAATGTGACATTATGCAACGCCAAAATCCCACGAGATTGAGCCATAAATTTTCGAGGTGTGCGAGATATTAAAATTGATGATTGGGTATTTAAAATTTCACTAATTCTTTCAAAAGCCCCCGCGGCGCGTTGCATGTCTGCATAAATTTCACTAAATGATGCTAAAGAACCCGCCGTCATTACTGCATAAAAAATAAAAGATGAAAGTTCGCCCGGTGTTAAATCTTGTGTTAAAACATCATACCCGCCAAGCCACAAAACAAATGAAATACCAGAAAAAACCAATGTCATCACGAAAAAAGTCAACCACGATTTCATTCGCATACGCTGAACCGCTACAGCAAAATTTAGTTCACTCAACCGTGCAAAATTTTGAATATCTTTTAACTCACGATTAAAGGCATATGAGGCGCGAATATTTCCCAATGTTTCTTCTAAATAACCAGATAATTGTGAAATCTGATCTTGCGTTTGCTTCGACAATACTTTAACCCGCTTGCCAAAAATCACAATAGGAACAAAAATCAACGGTACAATCAGACACGTCATCAGTGATAATTTCGGTGAGGTTGTCACCATCAATACGGCTCCACCAGCAAATGTCAATGCATTACGAATTGCCAAAGCACCCGAGGTGCCAATCAAAATCTGAATCAATGTTGTGTCTGTTGTCAGGCGAGTAGTGAGTTCACCTGGACGAATCATTTCATAATAACCCACATCCAATTTCAACAGGTGACGATACAATTTTTTTCGCAAATCCGTTATCATTCGTTCACCCAGCCACGACACATAATATGTACGGCCAAAACTAGCAAATGCCATTAAAACCACACACCCTAACATCAATAATACTGTTGATGTGAGAGCTTGCATGTTATCAGTTATAAAACCACTATCGATTAACTGCCGCAAACAACATCCAAGCCCTAGCAACGAAATTGTCGCTAAAACCAGAAAAAGACTGGCTGCAAAAAATTGCCATCTGTAAGGTTTTAAAAGTGGAAATAATTGTTTAAGAATCGACAGATTGCTACTTTTCTCGCGCTCTGGTATTTCAGATACTTCAACAAAACTTTTTTCACGCATTATAAGTTAACACTGTCCTTGAATAATTGACAAATATCAGAACTCAAAATTTCAGTTAAAGAAATTTGTGAGCGAGTCGAAATCCACACCCCATTATCCAAAAGGAAATGATGAGCCCCTGTTAATGGTGATGATAACCATAATTGATTGGTTGGACTATGAAAATTTAATAAAAAGGTCTGCTGCAAATCATCGCATATAGTTAATTGCGTTCCTTGAAGCTCTACATCCAAATTTGTTTGCAATTCTAGTTGATCGGCAAGTTGCTGAAGAGTTTCTTTGGCAAAAGGCTCTAGATTGAGGGAAAATATCATGAATTATCTTTTTATTTGGTGGAGCCAAGGAGGATCGAACTCCTGACCTCTACAATGCCATCGTAGCGCTCTCCCAGCTGAGCTATGGCCCCACTTTTATCATTACCAGAATTAATACTTAGAGACTTAATTTGCAAGTACTTTTTTTATTTGCCTTTTTGAAATTTACGGTTTCTTTAAATCCTTAATTTCTTTGTGTAACACACTAATTTCATGTAGTATCATTTTGGTTTCTGCAGACGTATTTTGCCGTACTTCTTCAGGTGTATGCTGATTCTCCAACCATTTTTCAAAAAATAAATGCTTTGCAGCTTGTTCATCTTCTTTATGCTGGCGCATTAGAGCATCAATAATGATTCCTAAAATAAGTTGTAACAATAAAAAATTGAGAATAACAACCATAGGAATAATAAATACCCATGCATAGGGCGTTATTTTACTCAACTCTGCTAATTGTTCAGACCATGTATGCGGCATAATCACTGATTGTGCAATTGAACTCATGGATTTCCAAACGGTGCCATATAATTCAGGGCTATCTGCACTAAAACACGACATGCCTACCAAAGCAAAAATGTATATAGCTATAAATAATAGGAAAGCTGTTGACAGCATTTGAGGAATAGCTTTGCCGATTGCATCAACTATAGTTAAACCAAATAACGATTTTACAATTGAGTAGCAAAGACATGATCGATCG
>DYSP01000034.1 GCA_020718185.1 Candidatus Odyssella sp.
TCCTCGTGATTACGCCGTTCTTTTAGAGATTTCTTGCATTTCTTATCCGATATTCACGTTATTTGAGTATTTTTAGGGTTCTGATATCAGGAAAAGAGCCGGTAATCTGAAGGGTTTCAAGGTTTCTTATCTATTACTGGGGTTCATTATGCAATGGCCTCTAATTTGTTAATTAAACCCAACAAATTCTATGTCTCGCTTTGGCGGCAATTCTTGTATTAAGAAAATAATTCTTACCACTTGATTTCTAAATCAGAGAGATCATTATCCGAAAACATAGAATATGTATTTAGTTGGGCAAGTTTCTCGTCTGCTCTAGGCCACCCGCCTTTTTGACTATATTCCAATTTGAATCCGAGTTTTAGGGGAACCTGTATAGAGGCTAAATTTTCTGTATCACAGTAAATTTCAAGCTTTTTAGCCTTTAAAACTTTAAAAGCAAGAAGAGCCATAGCATGAGCAGCCTCAGTTGCATAGCCTTTTGATCCTTGCTTGGTGCGAATAAAATAAGAAATACCAAACTGGGGAATTGACCAATTTGCCTGAAAAGAAGGAAATGCACATCGACCTAAAAGCTCATCTGTGGATTTATCAAAAATAAGGTAACGAATTGTGTCACGAAGGATAAATTCTGCATGATGTTTTCTAACATTTTCTTCAACAGATTCTAATGTGGGGGGATGGGGTGGCCAATTAAGCCATTTCACGTAATCATCGTAGCCATCAATTATTGCAGCGTGCAACTTTTCGCCCATACCAGCACAAGGCATTCTTAACTTTAATTTTGTGGTTTCAATGAGGTTTGGAAGATCAATTAAAAGACGATTCATTAATCACTCTTTTTTTAATAAAATGAATGGTAGCGGAGAAGGGACTCGAACCCCCGACACGCGGATTATGATTCCGCTGCTCTAACCAGCTGAGCTACTCCGCCACAACTTCATGGATCAATATATCGATCTTGATTTTAAATGTCAAAGATGTTTTTCAATAAATTTCTTTCTATTCTCCATTGTAAATCACGAAGAGTATATACTTTAAATTAACTATTTTCAGGGCATAATATCATTTAAGTATCTGAGGATGGATTGGAGAAGCTTGTGGTGATTATTGTAACCTTTATTGCACTAGGTTGTGTCTTGATTAGCACGCAGCCTCTCTATGCTTATATTGATTCAACTAGACCTTCTGAATATACGAATCCTTTTGACATTGATCTGTTTGATTTTGATCGCGATGGCGAAAGCCAAGGACCAAAAGATGACCCTGAAAATAAAGAGGCACGTAAAAAAGAAGAAACGTTGCGACAAGAATCAGAGAACATAAGTCAAATCACTATTGAAGTTTAGCTTCTTTCAATCATAAACGAATCTGCTTGACAGGCTTGTGCACCATCGGGTTAATTGTGTATATACACGAAAGAATCGTCTTCAATACACAATATGCCAAGAATGTGAGCGTGAAAGGTGCCAGTGACTTCTCCCATGCAACCTCATCCCAATGATATATTGGATTCATTGAACCCAGAACAAAAACTTGCTGTTGAAACCACCGTTGGGCCAGTCTTGGTATTAGCAGGGGCTGGTACGGGAAAAACCAGAGTATTAACCACAAGGTTAGGTCATATTTTGGCTTCGGGCGATGTTTTTCCTTCTCAATTGCTTGCCGTTACCTTTACAAATAAAGCCGCCAACGAAATGCGTGAACGTGTCGCAAAAATTGTGGGACGTGCCATCGAGGGTTTATGGCTTGGAACTTTTCATTCCCTAGCACTGCGAATGGTGCGCCGGCATGGCGATCGTATTGGGATTAGACCAGATTTCACAATTCTTGATACAGACGATCAACAACGACTTTTAAAACAAATTTTGCAAGCGCAAGGAATTGATGATAAAAAAAATCCGCCGCGTCTTGTCTCTTCAATCATTAATCGTTGGAAAGATAGAGGCTTAACACCTGCCAAAGTGACACGTGGTGAGGTGGGCAGCAATGGGATGATTTTGGGTGTTTATAAAGAATATCAACAACGCCTATTGGTGCTTAATGCCGTTGATTTTGGGGATCTGCTGCTACATTGCCTGACGCTGTTTTCAGAATTTCCCGATATCTTAGAAAGTTATCAACAACAGTTTAAGTATATTATGGTTGATGAATATCAAGATACTAACATTGCTCAATACTTGTGGTTGCGAATGCTGGCGATGAATAATCGCAATATTTGCTGTGTGGGTGATGATGACCAATCTATTTACGCGTGGCGCGGTGCAGAAATTGGCAATATCCTTCGTTTTGAACAAGATTTCCCTGGCGCGACTGTGATTCGGTTAGAGCAAAATTACCGCTCTACTCCCCATATTTTAGGGGCAGCTTCAGAATTAATTCAAAATAATACCGGCCGTTTGGGAAAAAAATTATGGACAGAAAGTGATTCTGGTGAAAAAGTTTTGGTGCGAGGAACATGGGATTCCGACGAAGAAGCACGTTTTATTGGTGAAGAAATAGAGGCACGACAACGTCAAGGTGATTCGCTTTCCAATATGGCGATCTTGGTGCGTGCTGGATTTCAAACCCGTGAATTTGAAGACCGATTGCTTGTTTTAGGGATTCCTTACCGCGTTTTGGGGGGCTTGCGCTTTTACGAACGTCAAGAAATTCGTGATGCAATGGCGTATTTAAGGTTGGTGATACAACCAGACGATGGCCTGGCATTTGAGCGGATTGTCAATGTACCACGACGCGGAATTGGTCAGGCAACATTACAACACATTCATGTTGAAGCTCGTAATCAAGGCACATCTTTATCACGCACTGCTTTTGAGTTGTGTGAATCTGAATTAATTCGAGGAAGTGTGCGCACCACTCTTAGAGCTTTTTTCACGAACATTGACTGTTGGCGTCGCCTTTTATCTTCAACCGACCATGCAGAAGTTGCTCAGATTATTTTAGATGAGTCTGGGTATACGGAAATGTGGCGGCAAGACAAATCTGCCGATGCACCGGGGCGTTTAGAAAATTTGAAAGAATTGATTTCAGCGATTAAAGAATTTGACTCTTTGCAAGGATTTTTAGAGCACGTGAGTCTGGTGATGGATAATACCAAACAATCGCATGAGCAAATGATTACAATTATGACTCTGCACGCGGCAAAAGGTTTAGAATTCGACGCGGTGTTTTTACCTGGATGGGAAGAGGGGCTTTTTCCGCATCCACGATCCATGGATGAATCAGGCCTGGAAGGGCTAGAAGAAGAGCGTCGCCTTGCTTATGTGGGAATAACACGGGCAAAACAAGCCGCAATTATCACCTATTCTCTTAATCGACGCTCTTATCAAGGGTGGCAACATGTGGTTCCATCACGATTTGTAAAAGAACTGCCCAATGATCATATCATGCATATTCAAGCCAATGGTGCTGAAGCGGCAATTCCACAGCATAACACGATGCCAGTCAAGCCAACACGCCTATTTCCTAATGCAACGGTGAAACCAAAACTCGCGGTTTTTGAAGCCGTTTATTCTGTGGAACTAAAACATTCCCTAAAGGCGGGTGACCGCGTATTTCACCAAAAATTTGGTTACGGCGAGATTCAAACGGTGGAAGGTAATCAACTAGAAATCAAATTTGAAACGTCAGATAATCTCAAAACCATCATGGCCGACTTTGTCGAGAAAATAAATAAAAGTTGAGAGTGGTGGGAGATTGTTGGATGATTTTAGATATGAAAAACTCCGGCATCTGATCACTAAAGCAAGCTCTAGGGGAAGAAAATCCGGAGTATCTACATGCATATTACCATTTTAAGAGCTTTTGTCAAGAGTAAACCATGAATAACATAACATTTAATCATTTAAACTATTTATTTTCCCTGACCAGAATCCTTACGTATACTCAAGGAAGTGGTACTCCCTTTGAGACTTTAACCTGAGTTCGATATAAGAATTGCAGAAAATGTATAAAAACGAAGAAATCCGTCATTACGAGGGGCATCGCCCTGGGGTAATCCAGGCTGGATCGCCGCACTGCACTTTGTTTCGTTCGCGATGATGCGGATTTTCTTATAAGAAAAATCTCTAAATATTAATTTTCATGAAAATCAATTTCAATTATTTTTAAGTGCTTTTTCAGACAAACGAAAGTGCGAGATAATTTTGTAAGACATCAATATATCCTCTTCAGCCTCTTCTTTCACGCCGCAGCAAATATTATGAATAATTTTATGTCTTGTCTTGTAAGGCACAATGGCGTTACTGACCATCCCCACATGCAAGATGCCATTGCCAAGATCCCAAATAACCACATCTCCGGGTAAATACGGCTCTTTTAACGGATCTGGATTGAGAGAAAAGTGCAAAGCTTTAAAGTACGTAGACATATTTGGCACACGTCGATGGTCGATGTTTGAGTCAGGTTTTCCTAATCCCCAATTTTTGGGGTAGAACTTCCAATTTTTCTTCATATGCTGATTGATGTTTTGTTGAAGGTCAATACCTTGATCTCTTAAGGCTCTGATAATCACATCAGTGCACACACCGCGATCCATCGGCACATCTCCACCTGGATAGCTGAGTTTTGTGTAAGCAGGGTCGTAATGACAAGTAACCCCAATTTGCTTTTGTGCAGATGTGACTAGCTTATCTTGAAAGGAAGTTGACGCTTGAGAGATAACAGAAAACGTTGCTGAAAGAGCAAACAACGCAACACTGCGTATGAAGAGATTGCGCATAGATCTAATGATCCTAATTTATTGTAACGTGAATTCGATGTAAAATCCGCGTCATCGCGAACGAAACAAAGTGCAGTGTGGCGATCCAGACTGTTAATACATGGATCCGCGTCTCCTTCGCTAAAGCTTCGGAGCCTCGTGATGACGGATTTCTTCGTTTTTATACATTTTCTGCAATTCTTATATCGAACTCAGGTTATTGTAATAATAGAGTTTATGTTTAGTATTAACATTACTTTTAAAGCAAGATAAATCTTCCTTTTGGAAAAGAAAATCTGCCATACTAATGGTTATTTTATGGATTAATTTAAAGTGCTAAAACCTTTATAAATCATTTGCTTAATTATTATTGCTAATATGTAAATAACCAGAAGGCTTGTAACAATTTCTGTAATTAATAAAGAAGTTGAGCCAATTAACCAAGCATATACACCCCATAAAATAAGCCCTATTAAATAAGTAATGTACATTCCTAATGAGAGGCCTTGGGTTTCTCCTGTTTTCCAAACTTTTATAACTTGAGGTAAAAAAGAGATCGTTGATACAATGCCTGCTAGGAGGCCAAGAAATTCAGTGTTTTGTATAAAAATTTTTAGTACTCTATTTGTTGTGTTAAGTTTTTTATGTTTAAAAAGATATAAAAAGCAGTAATGAAAAAACTTTTTATCTTTAAAAATCAAAAATTTAATTTCCGTTTTCTTTTGTGCCAAATGCTGAATAGATTTGATGAAAAAAATAAGTAATAACATAATTTTTGGAAAAAAGATTTAATATATTAAAGTCAGGATGACTAATTAATATCATATAAAATTCCTAAGGTTTTTTGTATGCATCAACAGGACAGACACGATTTCATCAAAACATAGTGGGTTTAGAACATGCCCTAAATCTTCAATAATATGAAAAGTTGCATTCGGAAAAGTGTTAGCCATTTTCTGGGCATGATCTATCTGAAAAATGGGGTCTTCTCCTCCGGCAATAATAAGGATGGGTAAGGAAATACTTTGCAATTGTTCCTCACTTAATATTTTTGTAGCAGATGACGCTAACGCATGATTGCTTTTGTTTCCAATTTTTATTGGTAAGGGACTGAAGTCGGTTTTGTGATCGTTCAAACAAAGTATAAAAATAAGATTCATCAAAATCCAATTTATGGCCATTTGAAAGTTTAAATAACTCAACATATTGTTGAATTTTTTCTTGTTGAGTTTTTGTTTCTTTCTGCATTGTCGCTTTAATATCATTAATGTAATCACTTTTAGGCGGTGACAATATTTCTTGTGACGTATCTTTACCTTGAAATGCGTCATTTTTGATATGAAGATTAATCGATGTCATCATCAAAATAGTCGATATCACGCGGGTTGGGTATTGATGAGCAAAGTGTATCGCAATGGCGCCGCCCGTTGAATATCCCAAAACGTGTATTTTCTCAATAAGAGTATATGAAGATTGTTCAAAATCAATGTGGGATGATAAACCGGTATCTCTTTGATCAAAACGAATGACATACCACCCACTGGCTGCTAGTTGTTTGCAAAATTCCAGAGGTCACATATATGCATCACAGCTATCACCCATCAGCAATAAAAGAGCAGGGTGATGTGCGTTGCCAAAAGTTTCATACCAAATCTTTATGCCGTTGGCATCTATTATTTTTCCATTATCTATACTGGTATTAGGCATATTTTTTGCTGACTGCATTGATATTTTCCTTAGGCTTTTTTGGCTGATTTTATGGGCTTTCTTCAATCTAAGCAATAGCATATAAAACGAGGGCTGTTTACCTATTTATCTTTGTCTGGTAATATAAAGATTATTTTATATTAAAATTTTAGTGATTGTGATGAAATATGCTTCTTTAAAGAAATTATTGTCTTTTTCTTGTTATGTGATTGTCAGTATATCAACAGTGTTAGGAATGGATCAAAATGAAGAAAGCCGTGGTAATATCACCCGCTTTCGATCAGCTTATTGCCAAGGGGATGATGGCGAATCAGAATGGAAAACTGTAAGCGATAGATTATCTCTTATCACAAATGCTTTTCAGGATGAAGGACTTATGCCTCATATTGCTCTTGATAATGGAAATAATGAAGTTTCGGTTTTTGCAACATTGCCATTGAATTTTTTGACATTTGTAAGTTGGTTAGATGATGTTCCGCGTTCAGGACCAAAGAATGGGATGAGCGGAATGCGAGAACGAGCAAAGCATTGCGATTTTTCAAAAACACTAAATTACGCAAATAAAGAGGGTTTTCATAATGCAAGCATTAGTTCAATGCATTGCAGTTTTTCTGTTCCAGATATTAGTCTTAGCTTGTGGTGTTATATAGAGGCAGAGAAAAAACAAATATTTATTTCTCCAACCAGTGCAATTTTTCATATTCATATTTATAGAAGTGGAGAGAAAATGCATGAGTTAAAACGGGGATTAGAAAATTGTGTCTCAGGTAAAATGAAAAACGGATTTTATGTTGTTGTGCCTGAGGGAGCGGTTCAAATCAATTGGCAGGAAAATCCCCATATTATTAACATATTTTGCAACGTAAGTAACAATTTTCATTATAAATGGCAACAGCGTTGAGCTCTTTACAGATCTTTTTATAAATCAGGAAATTTTTTGCGGCAGGCGGTTTCAATTTTGGCCTGATCTTCATCAAATGCAGGAACGTCATTAATCCAGATTTTTCCATCTTTATGCACCTCTATGGAGCCAAAGCTGGCTTGGCTGCCCTCTATAATGGGTGTTATGAAGTCTTTATTGCCAGATGCAGGAGTGGAAGGAATGCGAGGGCCAATTCTATTAAGATAAGCTTCGAGATTGATATGCACTTCATCACCGAGCTTATAATCCTTTGTGGCTGGGCTTCCGGCCAAGTCTGCAGGGGCAACTTTTCTGCCACGTGTATCTACGCCTGGTTTGTAAGCAACAGAATCATCCATTTTATTGGTCACAATAAGATTAGCGTATTTACCGCGCGTTAATGTAAATGTTGCTTTTTTTGCGTAAGCATCGGATATAGCAATACTTGTGAATAGTAAAAAATAATGAATCATTACAATATCTACCCTTATGAAAAGACTTTTTTTATAATATATTCTTATTTTCTAAAGAAATAGATAATGAGTATTGCACAAGATTTTTAAACCTTGTACTTTCTCATAAAACAATAAGGTTTATTTTAGATGATTATTACAATCGATGGCCCCGCAGGGGCAGGCAAGGGCACCGTTGCCCAATTTTTAGCACAAAAATATAATCTTAAAAAACTTGATACTGGTATGCTTTATCGTGCGCTTGCAAAAGCAGTTTTGGAAGCTCAGATTGATGTTTCAACACAGCAAGAAAAAATTATTCAGTTGGCACAGCAAGTGACAATTGACGCAACAGAACAAGAAGGCTTAAGAAAAGAAGAAGTTGCTAATCTTGCTTCAATAGTAGCCATCATTCCAGACGTTCGGACAATTTTAAACCAGATTCAACGGGATTTTGCTCACGCAAATCCTCACCCATATTGGGGAGTGATTTTGGATGGTCGAGATATTGGGACAGTCATTTGCCCAGAAGCAGATTGCAAGATTTTTTTAACAGCTAGTTCTGAAGTGCGAGCAATGCGTCGTAACCAACAAATAGGCGGCACGCCACATCATCATCATGAAATTAGTAAAATTATGATTGAACGTGATATGAGAGATCAAAATCGTCGTGTTGCCCCCTTGTCAGCAGCAGAAAATGCGTATACAATAGATACAACGTATTTGACAATTAATGAAGTATGTAGTAGAGCTGCGTACTATATTGATCAAGTTTACCTAAAGAATAAAAATAGTTCTTCGATAGGTGCTTAACGGAATATCAACCTCTAACCCTTTAATATAAACCCTATTTTATATTAAAGACCAAAAGATTTTTAAGGATTAGTATGGAAAATTTAAATACCCAAAGCCCCGCAAAAGAAAGTTTTGCTGATCTTTTAGAACAATCCCTTAGTGGGAAAAAAAGCTTTGAAGGCTCAGTTGTCAAGGGGATAATTGTTGCCATTCATAATGACCAAGCGATTGTTGATGTTGGCTTGAAGTCTGAAGGCCGAATTTCTATTAAAGAATTCTCTGTTCCAGGTCGTGATCCAGAAATTCGTGTAGGCGATATGGTCGATGTGTTTATCGAACGCATGGAAGACAAGAATGGTGAAGCTGTTTTAAGCATTGAAAAAGCACGTCGTGAAGCGGCTTGGGGCATTCTTGATAAATCTTATCAATCTGGTGCATTGGTTAATGGGGTAATTTTTGGAAAAGTTAAAGGTGGTTTTGCCGTTGACTTAGAAGGCGCTGTTGCTTTCTTGCCAGGCAGCCAAGTAGACATTCGTCCTGTACGTGATGTGACACCACTGATGAATCTTTCACAACCATTTAAGATTTTGAAAATGGATAAAGCACGCAGCAACATTGTGGTTTCTCGTCGTTCTGTTCTTGAAGAAACACGTGCTGAAGCTCGTTCTGAATTGGTTTCTAATCTTTCTGAAGGGCAAATTCTTGCTGGTATTGTTAAAAACATCACAGATTATGGTGCCTTTATTGATCTTGGTGGGGTTGATGGTCTGTTGCATGTTACCGACATTTCCTGGCGTCGTATTAATCATCCTGCTGATGTTCTTAAGGTCGGTGATTCTATCCAAGTACAAGTTATTCGCTTTAACCGCGAGACTCAACGTATTTCCTTAGGAATGAAGCAGCTTGAATCTGACCCATGGAAGGGTGTGGAAGAACGTTATGCTGTAGGATCACGTCATCGTGGTAAGGTTACTAATATTGCTGATTATGGTGCTTTTGTGGAGTTAGAACCAGCAGTTGAAGGATTGATCTACGTTACAGAAATGAGCTGGACAAAGAAAAACGTTCATCCAGGTAAAGTTTTAACACAAACTCAAGAAGTTGAAGTTATGGTTCTTGATGTTGACATGACTAAGCGTCGTATCAGTCTTGGTTTGAAACAATGTTCAGAAAATCCATGGCAAAAATTTGCTGAAAAGTTTCCAATTGGCAGTGTTCTTGAAGGTGAAATTAAGAACATCACTGAATTTGGCTTGTTCGTTGGGGTTGATGAAGATCTTGATGGTATGGTTCATTTGACAGATGTTGCTTGGGGAACCGATGAAAAAGTCATTGAAACTTTCAAAAAAGCTGACATGATCAAAGTAAAAGTTCTTGATATTGATCCAGAAAAAGAACGTATTAGTCTTGGGATTAAACAGTTAAATAATGATCCGTTTGAATCATCAGCTAGTGCTATTAGCAAAGGTGCAACATTAACGGGTACAATTACAAGTGTAACTGATAAAGGCATTGAAGTTGAACTTGAAGGTGGATTAACTGGTACAATCCGTAAAGCTGATTTGTCTCGTGATCGCGAATATCAACGCACAGAACGTTTTGCTGTTGGTGAAAAAATCGATGCAAAAGTAACGTCTGTGGATCGTAGCGGGCGTAAAGTTGTTCTTTCTGTTAAAGCAAGAGAGCTTGATGAAGAAAAGAAAGCAATGTCTGAATTTGGCTCAGCTGATAGCGGCGCAAGTCTTGGGGATATCCTTGGCGAAGCACTATCTCGTGCAAAAGCTGCTGCAGAAGATAAGCCACAAGAATAAATATTTTGATAGATAGTTTAGCTGTCTATCAAAGTGCTTAATAAAAAACCCTGTGATTGAAATTTCACAGGGTTTTTTTGTGACACAATTGTTCTATTAGCTGAGATATTGCCCGCCATTAGCAGAGATTGTAGCACCTGTAATAAATCCAGAAGTATCAGCTGCTAAAAACCCAACAACGCTTGCAATTTCTTCGGGGGTGCCTAACCGCCCTAATGGAATTTGGGCAATAATTGTTGGTAATATGTTTTCAGGAATTGCAGCAACCATTTCTGTATGAATATAGCCAGGAGCAACAGCATTAACAGTAATTCCTTTCATTGCACATTCAAGGGCAAGTGCTTTTGTAAAGCCAATAATTCCCGCTTTTGCTGCTGAATAGTTTACCTGACCGATTTGACCTTTTTGTCCATTGATTGATGATACATTTATGACTCGTCCAAATGATTTTTCTCGCATCGCTTGGATTACGCCATGGCACATATTAAAGCAAGACGTTAAGTTTGTGCTGATCACTTCATTCCATTGTTGCGGCGTTGATTTATGAAGAAACCCATCACGCGTAATGCCAGCATTATTTACCAAGATATCAATGGTACCGTATTTAGTTGAAATTTCTTGAATGGCTTTTTTACATGCTTCAAAATCACTTACATCCCATTGCATAACTTCAACGTTAGTTGCTTGGCAAAAACTTTCAGCAGCGCTTTTGTTGCTGACATAGTTGGCAATAACATTGTATCCCATTTGTTTTAGATGCTTTGAAATGGCTGCACCGATGCCACGTGTTCCTCCGGTTACAACTGCAGTACGCGTCATTCTATTTTCCCTCTTTTTCAATTTATGGAAAAGATAATTTATTCTTATCGATTCGATAGATTTAATATTTTAATTACCATTATACTATAATTTTACATTTGATGATTAAAAATTTATTAAAATATATCAAAAAAGGTAAAGTAAGAAGAGGGATGTTAGTATGCCGCATGAGCCGTTGGGAGTTAATGATCCTCTCACGACCTGATATACAGGTGGGAACCATTTGCCAGAGCCACAACCCTGACAGTGACAGTCCCCGAGGAATAAATATGGTCCGGGGATTCATACCCTATCGAACTCCGCAGCATATTATAGAAGATAGGGCGAACGTGCTCATCTTTCAATCATTATATCGCGGGTTTCTAAAAAGAAATTTTTCTCAAGATAGTTATCCTTAAATAGAATCAAGATTATGATCAAGGTATTTATAATTGGTGTCAGATTTTTATGCAGTTATAAAATGAGATTTTTTCCTGTGTAGCACCTAATAATCTTGGTGTAATAAAAACTAGGGGTTGATAAAATGTGTATGTTTAAAGTGGGGGAGATATCAAGTGAGTCATTATTATCTTAAAAGTGATCGTTATATAATCACATATGGCTACGATCATGGCTTAAAAAGTTTTGGTTTAATTATCCATTGTGAATGTGCTGAGTCAGAAATTAAAAATCTACCCTTGGATGATTTTATTTTCCATTATATGAAAGATTGGCCACACGTAAGAATGACCATTAATGATGTTAAATATGTGCTTCAAGAGTTTGGTGAAAGAATTCCAGAAAATGACCTGTATCGGCTTTATTATGAGGCCAAAAATTGTGGTTATTTTTCAATGTTAAATATTGAGGATTTTAAATATCTGCCTCCATACCGTCGTTTTGCAGTTTATAAAAGAATATTGGTGGAATATTATCGAAAAGTGTGGGGTGCTATATATGTTCATTTTAAAGCTGGGGTTAGAATGTTGGGACGTTTGCATTAATCATCTTTTTAAAAGTCGGTTTTTAGATTATATATTGATACAATCTATATTAACGTTTAATGTAGAATAATAGACGAATAATTATGTTTTAAAGAGAACTATACTCATCATGAATGAAAAAGCGAATTTCGATACTATAAATCCACATTTCCAATCACGAAGAGTATAGTTCAGAGTTTATGAGGATAGAATTTTCAAGAAAACTTCAACAAATAGTTGGCCCTATTATCGCAATAACCCTTCTGGGCTATTTTGTTTATCATATTATTCAAGGAGAGCGTGGCCTGTTGTCATGGATACGCTTAAAACAAAAAATTGCCACATTAGAAAATAAACTTGAAGGCGTTAAAGAAGAGCAATCTGCCTTAGAGCAACGCGTGTATCTTATGCGTCCTGATAGTTTAGATCGAGACATGCTGGAAGAACAAGCACGCAAACTTCTTAATTATGGTGATAAAGAAGAAATAACCATCCCAGATTCTGAACTTCAGCAGGACTAATTATCATCAATTACTATCGCCTGTTGCTAATAGTAATTGATGATGAGTTAAAATCCTAACGGCCGTCGTGTCTATCCATTGATTTACCAACTTCAGATCCAACTAATGCGCCGCCCACAGCGCCAACGCCGGCACCAATAAGGCTTCCAGTGCCACCACCAACTGACGCACCAACTAAAGCGCCAGAGGCGCCACCTAAAATTGTTCCCTGCGTTTGTTTGGATAATCCAATATCAGAGCAGCCAGAAAAGATGACAGTAGAAGCAGCGATAACTAATATAGGGATTATTTTCATAATGCCCCTCCTTAATAAAATTTACATACATCTATTAAAATAGACTGAATTAATTAAGATTCAACTAACTTTAATTAAGAAAAAAAACAAAATACAATTATTTATAGCAAGATAAAATTGCTTTTATAGCATTAAATTTATTAATTATTTGACGTTTTGCTTTAATGACTAATAGATCATCTTGAGATTGCCCTATAAACATAAATATATATATGTTTCAGTTTTATTAACTAAGAGGCATGTATTATTGGGTGTTAATTTTTGAAAAAGGAAACTAAGATGAATAAAGATATTGCGACAGGAAAAATGAAACAAGCCGAAGGATTTATTCAGGAAAAATGGGGCAAACTTACAAAGCAAGACTTTGAAAGAATTAAAGGTGATAAAGATAAGTTAGTTGGGCTTATACAAGAAAAATACGGTGAAGCTAAAGAAAAAATTGAAGAATCTTTGGCCGAAATATTGGGGAATTCTTCTCTTCAAGAGACGGTTCGCGAAACAGTCGACGCAGCTTACCAAAAAAAAGATGAAGTCGTTGATTGTGCTCAACAAATGTGTAGTGATTTAAGTGAAAAAGTTAAACAAAACCCAATTGCCTCTGTTTTGATTGGCGTGGGTCTTGGGTTTCTTCTTGGAAAGATAATGAAATGAATTTAGTGGCTTCATTAATAGCCCAGTTTGCTTTGAGTGCCCTTCAACAACGAAGGGCGTCAAAGCCATTATGGGTTTATTTACTAGGAATATTTTTCTTGGCATTAGGGAGCGGGTTCGGATGTTATTTTCTCTTTCAATACCTTGTTCCATTAATTGGGTACATTGAAACAGGTATACTTTTTAGTGGTTTTTTTATTATTTGTGGGGCTGGATTTTTTATCGTTAAACCTAAAAAAAAAGCTGATCAAGCTTCTCAAATGGTAGCGAATGCTAAAAGTGCAATCGATAAAATTGATGTATCGGATATTATTCAAAAACATAGTGGGAAAATAATGATTGGAGCAGTCGTTATTGGAGCCATCCTTTCACAGTTTTTAGGTGGGAAAGATGCATCTGCAGCTGATGACGAAGAGTCTAAATAAAACATCAACATCGGCCAAATGCGGCCGATGTTATAATGAAATGCCTGATATCAAGCCGAAATTGCAGTTTGCTTAGGCGGCAATTTAATTTCCAAACAAAGTTCCTTTAGGTGGCGCGAATCAATGGTTGAAGGCGCACCCATCATCAAGTCTTGCGCTTGTTGATTCATTGGAAATGCGATGATTTCACGAATATTTGGTTCGTCAGCCAATAACATCACCATTCGATCAATCCCCGGCGCACTGCCGCCGTGTGGCGGTGCACCAAACTTAAAGGCAGTTAATAATCCCCCAAACCTATTTTCAACCTCTTCTTGTGCATAACCCACAATTTCAAATGCTTTATACATTACTTCTGGCAAGTGGTTACGAATAGCACCACTTGATAATTCAATACCATTACAAACAATGTCATATTGATAGGCTTTAATGGTAAGAGGGTCTTGGTTCAACAGAGCATCTAATCCACCTTGTGGCATTGAGAAAGGGTTGTGAGAAAAATCAACTTTGCCAGTATCTTCATCCATCTCATACATCGGAAAATCAACAATCCAGCAAAATTTAAAAACATTTTTTTCAATAATATCAAGTTCTTGTGCAATTTTTGTGCGTGCTGCGCCTGCGTTTTTCGCAGCCATTTTGGGTTTGTCACAAACAAAAAATACGGAATCTTCATCGCCAATATTTGTTAGATTTTTCAATAGATCAAGGCGCGGCTGATCTAAAAACTTAGCAATTGGCCCTTTTGCTGTATCTTGCGTTAAGCTGATATAGCCTAGGCCAGCCATGCCTATACCACGCGCCCAATCATTAAATTTATCAAAAAAGCTACGTGGTTGACTTGCTGCCTTTGGTGCAGGGATGGCGCGAACGACGGCACCATTTTCAATCATTTTAGCAAAAACGCTGAAATCTGAATTACGGAAAACATCGGTAACATCACTAATCAAAATAGGATTACGCAAATCAGGTTTATCGTTGCCATATTTCAACATGGATTCATCAAAGCTAATGCGTGGAAAAGGATAAGGCGTTACGGTTTTACCATTGCCAAATTCTACGAAAACATCATGAAGAACAGGCTCGATTGCCGCAAACACATCTTCTTGTGTGACAAAAGACATTTCAAAGTCAAGCTGATAAAATTCACCTGGTGAACGATCTGCTCTGGCATCTTCGTCGCGAAAGCACGGGGCGATTTGAAAATAACGATCAAATCCGGCGACCATCAATAATTGTTTGAACATCTGCGGTGCCTGAGGAAGGGCATAAAATGTACCAGGATTCAAGCGGCTTGGAACCAAAAAATCTCGTGCACCCTCAGGGGATGATGCTGTTAAAATCGGTGTTTGGAATTCCATAAAGCTTTGATCAATCATTCTGCGGCGCAAAGACGCAATGACAGCAGATCGTAAAATAATATTTTGATGCAATTTTTCACGTCGCAAATCAAGGAAGCGGTAAGTTAAGCGTGTATCTTCAGGAAATTCTGCATTGCTGTTGACTTGAATAGGCAGCATATCGGCGGCTGATTGCAAAATCGCTTCATTAACCACTAATTCAATTTCGCCAGTGCCCATACGTGGATTGACCGTTTCTGAACTGCGTTCAACGACAGTTGCAATAACGCTAATCACACTTTCATTGCGGACAGACTCTGCAAAGGGAAAACTTGTGCTATCTTGATTAAAAACGCATTGAGTAATGCCATAATGATCACGAATATCAATGAACAGTAAGTTGCCATGGTCACGTTTGCGGTGAACCCATCCAGAAAGTTTAACGACTTGACCTGCATGGTTTTTCCTCAATTCACCACAAGTATGGGTTCGATAAGCGTGCATAAAAATTCCTCAAATAAAATATTCAGTTAAGTTTAAAGAGCCATATCTGAGCTGGTTTTGTCAAGAACATATAGGGGAATAACTTGTCTGACTAAAATCGGGAAATTAAATCAGTTATTCACCTCAATTATTAGAGCAATTTCCCTGTATAAAAAAACAATTCTATTAGAATTTTATGGAGTAAACGTTGAGTGCTTTTTCTTCTTTAAATCGTTCTCAAAAAGAAGCCATTGGCTTGCTTCAAATTGGCACTTTTTTAGAATATTTTGATCGTGTGACCTGTAATCCTCGTTAAGGATGATAAAGTCATCAAGGATGAAACT
>DYSP01000035.1 GCA_020718185.1 Candidatus Odyssella sp.
AGACTTTCTTTTCGCTCTGTGCCCCTTGTGTCTGCAAAAAAAGTGCGGTGGATATTTGCATTATTGTTTCCTAATGGCTTAAATCTTCAACAATTTTTTGGGCACATTTTTTAGAGTTGCTCACACAATCATTGAGTCCAACGCCAAAGTAAGCATTTGAATTAAGATAAAGCCCTTTATGCACTTTTAAATTCTCAAAAAGACCCTTTATTTTATCCCCATGTCCTAGCGCGTAATTTGGAATTCCTTTTTCCCATTGCTGTATAAACACAACATCTGGTGTTGCATCAATTCCCATCGTCTCCTTAATCCCTTTTTCTGCCATCGCGATAAGCTCTTCTTTGCTTTTAAGTGCCAAATTGGCATTGCGTTGCCCGCCAATCATCACACGTACTGATTTTTTATCATTTGGTGCCCTATCGTTAAAGATTGAACTGTCCCACAAGACTCCTAAAATCTCTTTGTGTGCAGACGTTGTCGTCAACAAGCCAAACCCATCCAAGTCATGTGCTAATGCGTTGTAGCCAAATCCTACAATACTAATGGGCGAATAAGCGATAGTATTTAGCCTATTGGCCATTGACGCATCTAGTGTACTTAATAATTCTGCTGATTCATAGGCAGATGATGCTAAGACAACGACATTATAAAGCTCTATTTTTTCATTCGTACTTACAACATACCCTTGCTCACATTTTTCAAGTTTTACAACAGCCGTTCCCATCTTGATATTGGCCCTAGTCGCTTTTGCAAGTCTTTCAATGAACGTGCTCACTCCTTTTGTAAAACTCATCAGCACACCACCAGGGCCTGCTTCCTTTTTCTTTTTTGCCAGCATCCCTTTGAAAAGTCCACCATACTCTTTTTCTAACTTTACAACAGCAGGAAAAGCAGCATTGACAGAAATATTATTGGGGATGGAAGCAAAAATCCCTGCGACCATTGCATCTAAAAAGACATCGGTCATCTCTTTTCCTACACGTCTGTAGCCAAAAGATTGCAAGGTTTCATCAGCATCTTCTTTGCGTGCAGGCACAAAAAATTCGCCTGCCACACGTAATTTTCCAGCTAGAGAGAGAAGGGGAGTTTTTAAAAAAGCCTTGGGGGATTCAGGAAGAGGGCAAAGAGACTCTTTATAAATGAAACGTTTTCGCGCAGCGTCATTGCTTCGTATCAAAATATCTTCACAGCCACTCAATTTTACAAGCTCTAAAGTATCAGGTTTATTGGATAAAAAGCCATTGCTTCCTGCTTCAAAAAAGAAGCCTTCAACTTCTTTGGTCAGCATTTTGCCACCCAGTGTCAACTCTTTTTCAAAGAGATCAATCTGCGCATCAGGCCATGACTGACGCAGATAAAACGCTGTTGCTAAACCACTAATTCCTCCACCAACAATCGCTATTTTCATACGCTACTCCCAAAATGATGCGACTATTCTATGCCTTTTTATCTTTAGTTTTGATTTTACGCATCCACTCATCAAGGGTTTTTTCATAGCCAATAGAAGAACTCTCATAAAAATGCAAAGGTTTTTCAAGGTATGTTTGCTCAATCCAGCCTCCAAAATCGTGTGGATAGAGATAGCCTTTAGGGGAGGGGCTTTTAAGGTGATCTGGTACATTTAAGGCTTTTTCATTTTTCACATAGGCTAACGCTGCATTAATAGCGTTATACGCACTGTTAGACTTTGGGCTACATGTAAGATAAATCAAACAGTGTGAGAGAATAATGCGCGCTTCAGGATAACCAATTTTACTCACACTTTGAAGGGTGCTGGAAGCTAGACCCAGTGCATTGGGATTAGCATTGCCGATATCTTCACTGGCTAAAATCACCAAACGTCTTGCGATAAAATCAGGGCTTTCTCCCCCATCAATGAGACGTGCAAGATAATACAGTGCCGCGTCCACATCACTTCCTCTCACACTTTTAATCATTGCACTGATTAAGTTATAGTGCGTGTTATCTGAACTCACACCGTCTTTAAGCGCACTTGAACGAAGCGTTTTAAGGGTTTCAAAGCTTACATGTAAATCCACTTTGAGCGCAAATTCGAGTAAATTAAGCAAGGCTCTGCTATCTCCCGCACTTGAACTCACCAGATAATTTAGCGCATCCTCATCAATCTCAAAAAGAACTATTTTTCGCACCCGTTCAATAATTTCCAACAAATCACTCTGTGCAAGAGGATAAAATTCAAAAAGCATCATTCGTGAGCGAATGCCTGAGCTTAAAACAAAATAGGGATTCTCCGTCGATGCTCCAATGATAATCGCTTCGTGATTTTCCATCGGTAGTAAAAGAACTTCTTGTTGCGTTTTTGAAAGGCGATGAATTTCATCGATAAAAATAAGTGGCTTTTGAAGTGCACCTCGATGTTGTGATAAAATCTTGCGAATCTCTTCTACTTTGACACTGGTCGCATCCAGTTCATAAAAGGGGAGTTGAAGTTCATGCGCTACAATACGCGCTAGGGTTGTTTTGCCGACACCTGCAGGGCCAAAAAAGAGAGAATGGCTCATCGAGCCAGACTTTAAAAGCTTATAAAAAGGGCTATTTTTCGCACTTAAATGTTTTTGCCCTGAAAGTTCCTCTATCGCTTTGGGGCGAAAGAAGAGGGCGAAGTTATTGATCATTGACCTTTTCTTTCTTGACGTACTCTAAGTAATCTTTCAAGGCACTGTATTCACTCGCACTAAAGAAACGGCTTCTTCCAGGTTTTAACATGCCTAAATCAATTTTTCCATAACTCACACGTTTTAAATCCACAACATCCACATCAAAATAGCCAAAAAAGCGTCTGAGTTCTCTGTTTTTTCCCTCGTTAATCATGACTTTAATGGTGGAAAAGGTTGGGCTATTTTTGATGATGCGGTACGATAAAAAAGGTGCAAAATCCATCGAATGAATTTCACTTTTTGCATGTCCACCTTTTCTGGCATCATCCAAAGAAAGTCCCTCTTGCATCGCTTTTTCCATTGCTTGTGTGACCATACCATTGATTTTCACGTAATAGACACGCTCCAAATCAGAGTGCATCAGTGCGGAGACAACTTCAGGAGAATCTGAGAGTAACAATAAGCCCTCACTCGCAAAATCCAATCTTCCAACACTTAAGTAATGACCAAATTTTGCAGGCAAGGTATCGTAAATTGTTTTTCGACCACGATCATCTTTCTTGCTCACTAACTCACCTTTTTGTTTGTGATACACAATCACCGAGTAACCGTGTTTTTCAAAAAGAAGTTTTCCATTGAGCTCAATTTTATTTTTAAAACTCACCTGTGTAGATAGGTCCGTAACTACTTTACCATCCACTTTGACAACACCTGATTTGATAAGTTCATCCGCTTCACGCCTTGAATAGTGCGTATTGTGCGAAATCATTTTATTCAGTCTTACTAATTCCATTATTTTATTCCTGCTTCCACAACATCGTGGATATGTAACACACCTTCTAACCGACCCACTTTATCCGTGATGGCTAGAAGTTGTATTTTGTATGTTTCAATGAGTGCTAACGCATCACTGGCTAACAGCGTTGCATCATCCAGTTTTTTAGGATTTTTGGTCGCATACGCATAGGCTATTGTATCCATTGAAAAATCTTCTCGCATAAGTGCTCTGCGTAAATCACCATCACTCAAAATGGCTAATAATTTTTGCTCTTCATCCACAATCAACACATTACCCAAGCGCCCTTCACTCATCGCCACGATAGCTTCTTTCAACTTTGTGTTTTGAGTAACAATAGGGAGATTTTGCGTCTGCATTAAATCTTTAACTTTCACAAAAAGTCGTTTACCTAAACTACCTCCTGGATGAAACGAAGCAAAATCTTCTTTTTGAAAATTTCTTTTTTTCATCAAACAAACCGCTAGTGCATCACCAAGTGCTAACGTGAGTGTTGTTGAACATGTCGGTGCTGCATCGAGTGGACATGCCTCTTTTTCTACATGTAAAGGCAAAAAGATGTCACTGTATCTTCCCAATGATGAATTTTTTGTCTTTGCCATCCCAATGAGGGGAATATCAAAACGCTTAATATGTGGCAAAATTTTGATGAGTTCTTCACTCTCTCCACTGTAACTAATGGCCAAGACCGCATCTTCTTTACCTATCATGCCTAAGTCGCCGTGTAGTGCTTCAGTTGGATGCAAAAAGAAACTACTGGTTCCCGTACTGGCTAATGTTGCAGCAATCTTTGCGCCAATAAGCCCACTTTTACCCACGCCTGTGATAATGAGTTTCCCCTTAATATTTGCAATGAGTTCTGTTGCTTCTCGCATCTCGTTCCCGATTAAGGCTGCGGCTCCTAATAGCTCTTTGGCTTCTAGCTCTAAAACTTCTTTTGCAATCGCTTTAAAATCATGCATTATTTTGCCTACATCATAAAAATGGTTGGAACGATGGTTGGATATTTTTTCATCGTACGATAGATATGTTTTCGTACCACTTGTCTTACTTCGTTTTCAAGGGCTCTGGCATTTTCCAAAAGCTCTTTTTTAGCATTAACGATGAACTGGTCAATAACCCCTTCCATCTCAACTGAAAATGCCTTATCGTCCTTATCAGGCACCAATCCATAACTAATAATTTTTGGTTTTGTAATAAGTTTATGCTCACTCTTATCTAACTGAATTACTAACATAACAAGCCCTGAATCGGCTAGTTTTTGGCGGTCTATCACAACGTCATCTGCAATTTGTTCATTAATTTGGTTATCAATAAACACTTTACCTGTTTTAACACTTTTTACTTTTTTAATGTATTTAGAACATAATTCGACTTGATCTCCATCACTCATAAGGTAAATGTTCCGCTCTGGAATACCACATTGCATTGCTGTTTCTTTGTGTTTGTTAATGTGGTTGTATTCGCCGTGCACAGGAAGAAAAAACTTTGGTTTAGTTAGACGAAGAATCAATTTTTGCTCTTCTTGCGCAGCATGACCACTCACATGAATTTCACTAAAATCTTGATACGCTACATTCGCACCACTTTTAAGCAAGAAATTGAGCACCTTAGAAACACTGCCTTCATTTCCAGGAATAGCTTTAGCAGAGATAATAATCTGATCGGTGGGCTTAATCTTCACATGTCGATGCTCATCGGTTGCCATTCTATAAAGCGCACTCATCGTCTCACCTTGACTTCCCGTTGTGACAATTAAAACATCTTTATCAGGATGTTTATTTACTTCATGCGGATCAATAAAGATACTTTTATCGAGTTTAATATACCCTAAATCAATAGCCGTAAAAAGGTTACGCTCCATTGAACGCCCAATAACACTTACTTTTCTTCCGTATTTTAATCCATAATCAATCGCTTGGTACACCCTATGAATGTTTGAAGAGAATGTGGACATAATGACACGTCCCTTTGCTTTAGAAAAAATAGAGTCAAATGTCTTTCCAACCGTGCTCTCTGAACGGGTAATCCCCTCTTTATAAGAGTTAGTGCTATCGCTCATTAAACATAAAACCCCTTTTTCTCCGTAATGTGAAAAGCGATTTAAATCACTCACAAAACCATCAATCGGGGTATGGTCAATCTTGAAATCACCCGTATGAATAATCGTTCCCGCTTCTGTACTAATGGCCAATGAAGAGGCATCAATAATAGAGTGCGTAATGTGAATCCACTCGACTTCAAATTCGCCAATTTTATACACTTTGCGCTTTTCAACAGGTCTGAAATATTTTTTATGTGCTTTCAATCCATGCTCGTCAAATTTATTGGAAATCATTCCCAGCGGAAGTGGCGTTGCGTAAAGTGGAAACTGCATCTCTTTAAAAAGATACGCTAGTGCACCAATATGATCTTCGTGTGCATGAGATATGATAATCCCTGCAATTTTTTTCTTAATTTGTCGCAAATAACTAAAATCGGGAATTAAAATATCAACCCCGTGCATGTCTTCGCTTGGGAAACTCATGCCTACATCAAGAACAATTGCCGATGTTTCTGTCTCAAATACGCAAATATTTCCACCAATTTCACCCAAACCACCAAGGGGTGTGATTTTAATCTTGCCCTTACTGTTTTGGTCAATCTGGTACGAACGGTCTAAACGTTCTTTGTGCATTTTTTCATTAGCATCAATCGCTTTTTTCATATCACGTTGCCAAACTTCATTCCCTTCTATGGAAGGACCACCTTGTTGTGGTTTGTTACCTCGACGTCTTCTGTTATTGTTTGGTTTGTTTGGCTTTGTGCTGGAAATATCGCTAGAAACGCTATTTTCTACTGTATTACTCACTTCTTTTTTAGCGTGAGTTTGTGTGTGTTGTTTGTTATGATTTTCTTTCAGAGCATTTGCTTCTGGCTTAGTGCTCATCTCGTGTATGTTGTTTTCTTGCATCATTCGACCTTAGTGTTTTAAATAGTAGATGATGAGACAAGACGCTAAGTTCATGAGGACGAATCGTTATGGGAAGCTCAAGATTCTGCATGATACCACATACAGTCTCTTTGTTAAACTCAGAAGTTATATTTTTCAACCAAGTTTTACGAGGATTTTGAAAAGAATTTCGCAAGTATTTTTTAAACGCTTGCAACTGTTCTTTACTTTCAAATAATCCTTCCATTGAGCCTTTAACAAACATCTTTTGTTTGTCAATTTTGAGAACAGACGACACCACCTTTGGCTGAGGATCAAAACATTCTGGTCCTACATCAAAAAGTATCTTCGCAACACCAATGCTTTGTGCCAAAATACCTAAAGACGTAAATTCTTTAGTTTTTGGAATTGCCGCAAATTTTTCGGCAACTTCTTTTTGAATCATAACCTCTATCGTATGACAATAAGGGTCATCCAAAGCATCCAAAATAATCGTTGTTGCAATGTAATAAGGCAAATTGGCCACCAAATCATAAGGCTCATTAAGTAGTGAACCTTTGGTAAACACCTCTAAAACATCAGTATGAACCAATGTTAGTTTGCCTTCATCTATCTCTTTTGAGAACTTCTTTCTCAAATAAACACACAAGTCTTCATCGACCTCATAGGCTACCACAGGTTTAACCCTAAGTAGTTCTTGCGTCAAATCACCTAAGCCAGGTCCTATTTCAATAAGTTTTCGCTCATTGTGGGGCATCGCTTGGATGATTTTTGTTAAAACAGTACCATCTTTTAAAAAATTTTGGCCAAATTTCTTTTTTGCTATTACCAATTTCGAACTCTATTTTTTAAAATTTGTTCGATTATAGCTAAAGTTTACTTATAGGAGTGTTAGGCTCGTGTATTCAGAAGATTTTTTTAATTCTTTTGCTATCATCTGCTATTGATTTTATTTGTAAAAGAGAACTTTATGGAGCATTTTGCTAAGCGTATTATCCCATGTTTAGACGTGAGTAATGGTCGTGTTGTTAAAGGTGTCAATTTTGTAGGTCTTAAAGATGCTGGTGATCCTGTTGAGATAGCCAAACGCTATAATGAAGAAGGGGCCGATGAACTGACATTCTTAGATATTACTGCCAGCCATGAAGGTCGAGGAACTATCGTTGACATCGTAGAAAAAGTAGCCCGTGAAGTGTTTATTCCTTTAACGGTTGGTGGGGGTATCCGAACGCTTGATGATATTTACCGTCTTTTACATGTAGGCTGCGATAAAGTGAGCATTAATTCGCCTGCTATTGCCAACCCATATTTTATCAATGAAGCATCAAAGCGTTTTGGTTCTCAATGCATTGTTGTTGCGATTGATGCTAAACGTATTGGCGATTCTTGGCATGTTTATATTAACGGTGGACGTATTGATACTGGAATTGATGCTCTTGCGTGGGCAAAAGAGGTTGAAAACAGAGGTGCTGGAGAAATCCTCTTAACATCTATGGATTGCGATGGTGTTAAGAATGGTTATGATATCCCCCTTACTTCTATGATGAGTTCAATGTTGGGCATTCCCGTTATTGCTAGCGGAGGTGCTGGAACAATGGAACACATTAAAGAAGCATTTTTAAATGGTGCTGATGCTGCACTCGCGGCTTCAATATTTCATTTCAAAGAAATTGATATTATGGATCTTAAACGCTACCTCTTACATGAGGGAATTGCGGTAAGATTATGACTCTTTGTGCAGGCAAAATTGAAAGTTTCGATTTTGCAAAACCCATTGGGATTGGGATTGTCGAAAGTGCCATAAACCTTACAAAACTTGTCCTTAAAGAAAAACCCTCTTTTTTGTTTTTTGTAGGAACAGCGGGTAGCTACGGTCGACATACCATTTTTGATACGATTCAAAGTCATAAAGCTTCAAATATCGAACTTGGCTTCTTGAATAATCTTTGTTATACACCACTTGAGCCATTTATTGAAACAAGGCCTCCGCATGTTTCACGTGGAACACAAAACTCTTCCCCAATCGTTAATTCAAGTAACTACATTACCACCGATGTAGTATTGGGTCAAAAAATGCTCGAAAAGAATATTGAACTTGAAAATATGGAATTTTTTTCTGTTCTCAGTGTTGCTAAAAATTTCAATCTTCCTTGCTCTGGTCTTTTTGTTGTCACAAATTATTGCAATGAAAATGCTCATCGTGATTTTATTCAAAATCATGCAAAGGCTAAAGAGCTTATCGCTTTACATGTAAAAAATACCCTTTTATTTTGAGGCACTATGAAAAAACAAAATATATTCGATTTATCCAAAGAAGAGTTAGGTGAAGTTGTCAAACCAACTTTCAGAGCAAAACAAATTTATCAATGGCTCTATCAAAAATACGTTACTTCATTTGAGGAGATGAAAAATCTACCTAAAGAGCTTAAAGTTCAACTTGAAGAGAATTACTATCTTGACCCACTATCTATTGTTAAAATTGAAGAGAGTAGGGATGGAAGCAAGAAGTATCTCTTTGTGCTCAAAGATGGCAATACCGTCGAATCAGTTCTTCTTCCTATGAAGCAAGAGCAAAGTGATGAGGAGGGAAAGTTAATTCATCATACCCGATATACCATCTGTATCTCATCTCAAGTAGGCTGTAAAATAGGCTGTGCTTTTTGTCTCACTGGCAAAAGTGGTTTTAAACGCAACCTGAGTGCTGGAGAGATAACAACACAAGTTGTGATGATTAAAAGAGATAACGCTATAGCAGAAAATAGACGTGTGAATATTGTCTATATGGGCATGGGAGAACCGCTGGATAATTTAACTAACGTGAGTAAAGCCGTGCGTATGTTTAATGATCTTGATGGTCTTTCTATATCCCCTCGCAGACAGACTATTTCTACCAGTGGGCTTAGTTCACAAATAGAAAAATTAGGGAAAATGGATTTAGGTATTTTACTTGCCATTTCGCTACATGCTGTTGATGATGTGCTAAGAGAAAAACTGATGCCTATCAATAAGGCGTATAACATTGAGTCTATTATTAATGCCGTAAAAGCATTCCCCATAGACGCACGTAAACGAGTCATGTTTGAGTATTTAGCAATGAAAGGACTCAATGATGACCAAAAGAGTGCAAAGAAACTGGTGAAGCTCCTGCATGGCATAAAAGCCAAAGTGAATTTGATTTATTTTAATCCGCATTCTGGTAGTGAATTTGAACGTCCACTCGAAAAAGACATGATTGCTTTTCAACAATACCTCGTAGATCATGGTGTACTTTGTACGATTCGTCAATCCAAAGGCTTAGATATTAGTGCTGCATGTGGTCAACTCAAAGATAAGGAACAAAAACATGTCAACGCTTGATTTATTTCAAATTGGATTTTTGATGATAGTTGTCATTGTTGGAGTGGGAGGTCTAATCACTGTTCTTTTTAAAAAAGAGAAGTAAATTGAACCAAGATTATGCTACAATTTCAAAATATCTTTAGTGGTCTGCGAACATTGCCGTGTTCTTCCACTTCAAGATGCTTAAGTGTTATAACTTAAATCAGAACAGATGAGATGCTAATTCGTAAGCTGTTCTGATAAATCCTTCAATTGACAATTTGTCAATTTCAATCTTAATTTCTATCTTTATCATTTTGAACTCCTCCTTTCTTAGATGCTATACTAACAAAATAGGACTAAAAAAGGATTCGCCAATTTTGGCATATATTTTAAAAAAATTTGTACTTAAAAAAGTATTAATATTATTTAAAAATTCAATGAAGAAGAGCTTTACATGTAAAGCTCTTACCATTTTATACTGTAATCCATTCTTGAGAAACTATCTCTTTTTGATTGAGAAAAATTTTTCCCACAAATACATCGCCTTTTAGATAACTTCCTACCCCTTTAGGCGTACCACTCATCACGATGTCATTATCCACAAGTGTTGAAAACGAATTGATTTCTTCAACAACACTAAGTGGTTTGTAGATCATAAGTTCAGTGCTTCCCTCTTGAACCAATACTCCGTTAATCCATAATTCCATCGATAGTTTTTCGATATCAGATGGATGAATACTCACAAACGAACTCATAACCGCAGCACCATCGAAAGCCTTAGCACGCTCCCATGGTAAACCTTTTTCTTTAAGCTCACCTTGAAGTGCTCGGTTTGTTAGGTCAAGACCAAAACCAACAGCTTTTATGTTTCCACTTTGAATTATAAAAGAAATTTCACCTTCATAATGTAGTGGACAATCACGTGTTGTTAGCTCACAACTAATAGCAGAATTTGGCTTCATAAATAAAACCATGGAAGTCGGAACTTCATTATTAAGCTCTTTGATATGTTCAACATAATTTCTTCCCACACATACCACTTTACTCGGCGTAACACTATGACCATCTAGAATAACTGTTTTCATTTTTTACCTTTCATGAGATTATAAAATTCTGTTTTCGCATCAAAACTAGATTCTATTTTATACGAAATACCCTTATACTCAAAGGCTAAACTTTGTGCATGTAAAAGTAACCGAGAGCTCCTCGTAATTTCACATTGTTCATCAGCACTCATCGTTCCATCTAAAAAACGTTCAGCATCTTCCTCACATACACCATAAATCGGATCACCCACAATATGATGTTTCACGTGGAACAAATGGACTCTAATTTGATGTTGCCTACCCGTAAATGGAATAGCTTCCACCAACGTCACATCTTTGTCTGCAAAATAGTGTAGAGGTGTAATCTGTGTTTGCGACTCTTTTCCTCTTTGATCAACATGCACTTTAAGGCGAATCAAGCTTGTCTCAACATCACGTTTAAGTTTAGTATTTATCATAATGCACGCATCTATTTTTCCATGAACCAGTGCTAAATAACTCTTGTGAATACGTCTGGTAGCAAAGAGGTTTTTAAGTTCGATTTCCGCTTTCTTGTGCTTTCCAGCCAAGACTAAACCACTTGTACTTTTATCAATTCGATGCGCGCAATTAGCATCATTTCCATAGAGAGATTTGATTTCATCATTGAGAGTATACCCATCACTTCTCTTTCTAGGATGAATCATCACCCCACTTGGTTTTTCAAACACTGCAAAATCTTCTGTTTCAAAAACAGGTTTTAAGCCTTTTGAAACACCCTCAAAAACAACCACTCCAATATTTCCAACAATCAGTGCAGATTTTTTAAGGAGTTGCTCCTCTTCAACAAATACCCGCCTTCTATCAATCATCTTCTGTGCTTCACCCATACGCACACCAAAGGTGTCCATTAAAAAACGAAATGCAGGAGTAGGTTTTTCAAGAAGAAACTTTTTCACAATATATGCCAAAATTCAACCCTTTTTTAGTCCGTTTTTGTTAAAATTTTAACTTTACAAAAGTACCTTATACAAGATAGATACGTCGTATTTTATCACAAAAAAATCACAAATCAGATAAGGATAAAAAGATGGTAGAACGCTACGCCCGAGAAGAGATGAAACAACATTGGACCATTAAAGCAAAATACGATGCTTGGCTCAAAGTAGAAATTGCCGCAACAAAAGCGTGGAATAAACTAGGACTTGTCCCTGATAGTGATTGTGAAAAAATTGTTAAAAATGCTGCATTTAATATTGATAGAATTGATGAAATTGAAAAAGTAACCCGCCATGACGTTATCGCTTTTTTAACCAGCGTGGCAGACAGCCTTGGAGAAGAGAGCAGGTGGGTGCATTATGGCATGACCAGTTCGGATTGTATTGACACCGCCGTTGCACTCCAGATGCGGGATTCTTTACATGTAATCATTGAAGATGTTAAAACATTGATGGAATCATTAAAGACTAGAGCCATGGAACACAAGATGACCTTGATGGTCGGACGAAGTCATGGTATTCATGGTGAGCCCATTACTTTTGGTTTAGTGCTTGCTATTTGGTACGAAGAAATCAAAC
The DNA here is from genome assembly GCA_020718185.1 of Candidatus Odyssella sp. Classification (GTDB taxonomy): domain Bacteria; phylum Pseudomonadota; class Alphaproteobacteria; order Paracaedibacterales; family Paracaedibacteraceae; genus Paracaedibacter_A. The sequence continues at coordinate 12,270 of DYSP01000035.1, forward strand.
GAAGTCTTACAAATCTTGAAAATGTGATGGAAGTCATCTCTGTAGGACAAATCAGTGGGGCAATGGGCAACATGGCACACTCTCCTATTGAACTTGAAGAGCTCGTGTGTGAAGACTTAGGATTAGCACCTGCTCCCGTTTCAAATCAAATCATCCAACGTGACCGTTACGCTGCTTTGATGAACGCACTCGCCCTTTTAGCATCAAGTTGTGAGAAAATTGCCGTTGCGATTCGTCACTATCAGCGAACCGAAGTGTATGAATGTGAAGAGTTTTTTGAGCAAGGTCAAAAAGGAAGCTCTGCGATGCCTCATAAACGCAATCCCGTTTTAAGTGAGAACATCACAGGGCTTTGCCGAATGATAAGAGCCTATGCCATCCCAGCTATGGAAAACGTGGCATTATGGCATGAGCGAGACATCAGTCATAGCTCTGTTGAGCGTTTTATCTTACCAGATGGTTTTATTACCACAGATTTCATGCTTCACCGACTTAATAGTGTTATCTCAAAGCTGGTCGTTTACCCAGAAAACATGATGCGCAACCTCAATCTTACAGGTGGTCTTGTCTTTTCACAACGCATTTTGCTTGAGCTTCCTCTTAAAAATGTATCTCGTGAAGATGCCTACAAAATCGTTCAAAGAAATGCCATGAAAGTATGGGCAGATTTACAACAAGGAAAACCTGCCTTAAATGGACAAGGAGAGAGTTTATACCTTCAAAATCTTCTTGCCGATGAAGACTTAAGAGCGAGTTTAAGTGAATCCGAAATTAGAGAGTGCTTTGATTATAGTTACTACACAAAAAATGTCGATAAAATCTTCCAAAGGGTGTTCAAATAATGTTAACCGTCCAAAAACGCAATGGCCGTATTGAGCCACTTGATATCTCAAAAATTCAAAAGTATACCTCTTCTGCTGTCCAAGGGCTAGACAATGTCTCTCAGAGTGAACTCGAAGTGGATGCAAAAATTCAATTTCGAGACAAAATCACTACAGAAGAAATTCAAAAAACGCTGATTAAAACAGCGGTGGATAAAATCGATATTGACAGACCTAACTGGACGTATGTTGCCGCTAGGCTTTTTCTTTATGACCTCTATCACAAAGTCAACGCCTTCACAGGATACGGAAGTTTTACAGAATACTTAGAACGTGGTGAGAAAAAAGGAAGAATTGCGTTAGGGCTCAAAGAAAAATATGACCTTAAAGATCTAGAATCTCACATAAAACCTGAGCGTGATTTACAATTTAATTACCTTGGTATTAAAACACTCCATGACCGTTATTTGATTAAAAACAGACAGGGTAAACCTATCGAATTACCACAGCATATGTTTATGGCTATTGCGATGTTTTTAGCGCAAAATGAACTTAACTCCCAAGATTGGGCAAAAAAGTTTTATGATGTCATTAGTAAATTTGAAGTCATGCTCGCCACACCAACGCTTTCCAATGCACGAACCACACGTCATCAATTAAGCTCTTGCTATATCGGAAGCACTCCCGATAATATCGAAGGTATTTTTGACTCGTATAAAGAGATGTCACTTTTAAGTAAATTTGGCGGTGGCATTGGTTGGGATTGGAACTTGGTTCGCTCGATGGGCGGAATGATAGACGGACATAAAAATGCTGCAGGTGGCGTTATACCGTTTCTCAAAATCACCAATGACATTGCGGTTGCAGTAGATCAGCTAGGCACAAGAAAAGGTGCGATTGCCGTTTATTTAGAGCCTTGGCATATGGATATCTCCGACTTTTTAGATTTGAAGAAAAATTCAGGGGAAGAAAGACGCCGTGCGCATGAACTGTTCCCAGCTCTTTGGATTAACGACCTTTTTATGAAGCGTATTGAAGAAAATGCCATTTGGACACTGTTTGACCCAGCTGAAACGGGCGATTTGTGCGAAGTGTATGGCGAAGAGTTTGAACGTCGATACATTGCGTACGAACAAAACGAATCTGTCGCCAAAGAGCATATTCCTGCAAAAGAACTTTGGAAAAAAATCCTCACCAGCTATTTTGAAAGCGGTAGTCCTTTCCTTTGTTTTAAAGATAATGCCAATAAAGCCAATCCAAATGACCATACAGGACTCATTCGAAGCTCTAACTTATGTACTGAAATTTTTCAAAATACCCAACCAAATCATTATAAAATCAAGATCGTTTACAATGACCAAAGTATTGACACCTTTGAAGAACATGATTTGATTAAGGTTGATAGTGGCATTGAAAAAGAAGCCAAAAAAGTAACAGCACTTGATAGCATTAATGGCAAAGATATTTTCATCGTTGAAAAAGAGATGATTGAAGGTAAAACAGCCGTCTGTAATCTTGCCAGTGTCAATCTTTCAAAAATTAACACCAAAGAGGACATTGAGCGCGTTGTGCCTATTGCCATCCGTATGCTTGATAATGTGATTGATCTCAACTTCTATCCCCATGCCAAAGTCAAACATACCAACCTCAAATCACGTGCGATTGGCCTAGGCGTTATGGGCGAAGCGCAGATGCTTGCTGAGCAACGTATTGCGTGGGGGAGCTATGAGCACTTTAGCAAGATTGATGAGGTCATGGAAGCCATTAGTTACAATGCGATTTTAGCATCCTCGAATCTCTCTCTTGAAAAAGGAGCTTACCCCGAATTTGAAGGCTCAAAATGGAGCCGAGGTATTTTTCCTATTGATACCGCAAATGAAGATGCCAAACGATTGGTTGAGCGTGGTGGGCTTTTTGACTTTACCTTTGACTGGGAAGGATTGAGGGAAAAAGTGAAGAAAAATGGTATGCGCAATGGCTATTTAATGGCAATTGCACCAACTAGCTCCATCTCTATTTTAGTCGGAACCACCCAAACGATAGAACCTGTGTATAAACGCAAATGGTTTGAAGAAAACCTCTCAGGCATGATTCCTGTGGTCGTTCCAAATCTTAGCCCTGATACGTGGAATTTCTACACCCCAGCGTATGACCTTGACCAACGCGTGCTTATCAAAGCAGGTGCTATTCGCCAAAAATGGATTGACCAAGGACAAAGCCTTAACATCTTTATCACCCTCGATAAAGCCAGTGGAAAATACCTCAATGATATCTATATGCTAGCATGGAAATTGGGTGTCAAATCAACCTATTATTTACGTTCACAATCGCCTGAAAACAAACTCGAAGTCGCCGATCGTAGCATTGAGTGTGAAGGTTGTCAGTAAGCTTTACATGTAAAGGAAATTCATGAAAACAATTGGACTCATCGGCGGTATGAGTTGGGAGTCCACTCAAAGTTACTACAGACTCCTCAATCTTGGAGTCAAAGAGCAATTAGGTGGACTGCACAGTGCCAAAATTATTTTATACTCCGTTGATTTTGCACCCATTGAAGTGATGCAACGAGAAGGGCGATGGGATGAAGCGGGAAAAGTCTTAGAAGATGCCGCACACGCTTTGGAAAAAGCAGGTGCAGAACTGCTTTTACTGTGTACCAACACGATGCACAAAGTCGCACCCATCATCACACGTGCTTTAAATATTCCTTTCGTTCATATTGCCAAAGCAACAGCAACGGCTTTGAAGGAAAACAAAAAAAGACATGCCATTTTACTCGGTACACAATTTACCATGCAAGAAGATTTTTACAAAAAATTTTTAGAAGAGGAAGGACTTCGTATTACGATTCCAAACATCCAAACGATTGAAAAAATAAATGTAACCATTCAGCACCCCCCCCAAAAAAGAGGTATGAATTTTGCTAGTACTACA
>DYSP01000009.1 GCA_020718185.1 Candidatus Odyssella sp.
CGATGACGCGGATTTTCTGATCTTTCATGACTTCTTACGTCGAGTTCACGTTAAAGCAACATAATTATATTGCTTTAACTATAATATTGATTTTCTTGTCATACGAATCACCCCCCACATGACAAAAAATTAAAGATCACTTACTCAACAGTTTCTCAAAATAATTTCTAAAGCTATCATCAAGGATAGGTTCCCCGCCTTGAAAAGATAGCTTATGATCAATAATATTTTGACCCATCACAATTAAAGTTGCTGTTTTGGTCGCTGGCAAATAAATGCCTAAAGATTGCCAAACTGGAGCCATTGTATAAATATCTTCCTTCACCCCAATAAGATCAAAATTACTAGGTGAAGCAACACCCCCATGACAATGGACAGAATTAGTTTGCACTGGATTTTTATTAGTGAAAGTAATTGGTTGTTCTTCAAAACTCATTAGTTCCACAGCCACTTGTACACTACTATTTCCTATAGTCCCTGCATTACTGCCATGAATAAATCCATGAAGGCGTAAAAGTTGAGGTACGTTATCATCAATCAGTCTTTGAAAAACCAAAAAGCAGTTTAACATTTCTGGCTGTCCAAAAAACTTTTTTATGGCTTCTGTAGGTATTAATGAATAGGCCACATCAACATATCCCCAGTTAAAAACTGGATTATAAACATACACAACAGGAGCTGTTGGTAAATAATAAGTTTTATCCTGTTTGTAAAGAGATGTGGGTGGTACATTTCCATAATAAGCAATGATTTCATCGTTTGCCGGTGAGATAGGACGAACCATTAATTGATCTTCTTTAGACAACCAGTTTTGATTTTTTAACACACCAGAAAGAGATTGTTCTTGTATCGCTAATTGTTGATCCATAAATAAAAAATCAAACTCATTATCGTCTTGTAAAATAATTAATTCTTGATTGATACGAGAAAAATCAAATGTGTCATCATTGATTTCTTCCATCGCTAACACACTTTCAATTGGCGCGCATAAAAAGAAAAACAAAAGAATATTATGGATTTTCATCAGGCAACTTTCCCTTAAATTAACGTTTTTCCTACCAGCCTGCAGGAAAAACGTTAATTTTAAGTAAATGATACCCTCTTAATTAATTCATGATATCAACCATTGCTTCTTCATCACCATTTTTTTTCAGATATACAATATCTGGCTTTACATTCGATGCTCTTTTCCCAGGGCTTTTTGAATTGGGTCTTTCTATTTCTCTTTGTGGTGCTTGTTGTTGCAACCTTTCAGCCGCCTCACACAATGCTTCCAACGTTTTATCACTTGCGAAAATAGAAGTGGTAGATAGTAATCCTATTAAAAGAAATTTACACATATAATTTTTTATCTCCTAATTATCTAATAAACCTATTAAATAACATGAATAATCTTTTGTTTAATTTCAATATTTTTTATCATTAATATTTTTCAAAAAAATAAAACACTATATATTGACGATTGCGCACGATACACATACTATATATAGTGTAGTCATGGTGATTAGCACTAAATAAGCATTCCATAAATGATGTTTAGTCAAATCTTAAAAGGGAAACCGGAAAGAGACCACTGCATAATGCAGAGATTTTGAGATGATTAACGTGTCAAGAGAACCGTAAAACCGGAATTTACTTTATGTAAATGAGGATTTGAGGATCGCATTGATACTGTTAAGGACTCAAAAGAACCATTATGCAATGGCCTCGAAAAACCGGTGCTGCCCCCGCAACTGTACGTGATTGCTGCTCTATAATACCACTAAGCCACGGCTTGGGAAGGTAAGAGCTGCACAAAAAAGTCACAGAGCCAGGAGACCTGCCAAAATTACAATTTTTAGCTTCGGACGGGGTGTATCGAATACGATCTGGTATGATGTGTAGTTTACTGTAAATCACCAGCCGTTTTTTCCCCCTCCATCTTTATTGAGGAGAGCTCTTATGCAACAACTTTACGATTTTGACCAAAATGGCCATTTAGTATCCTTACCTAACAACCCTAAAGTCATTGATTTTCCTAAAAAGCCATCAGCCAAACTTTCCACTGATTGGCGGGTAGTAGTGGATCCAAAATCCATTATCCAAGATTCAACACGCGATCAATTACTAACAGATTTTGGCAAAGAAACTCTAAATGATCGTTATCTGTTGCCCGGTGAGACTTACCAAGATATGTTTGCTCGCGTGGCCGCAGCCTTTGCGGATAATCAACAACATGCGCAGCGAATTTACGACTATATATCAAGGCTGTGGTTTATGCCCGCAACGCCAATCCTTTCTAATGGCGGTGCGAATCGAGGCCTTCCTATTTCGTGTTTTCTTAACTCAGTTAATGATGACTTAGATGACATTATGTCTATTTGGACAGAAAATGTCGCCCTTGCCTCACTTGGCGGCGGGATTGGCACTTACTGGGGCAACGTGCGTTCTATTGGTGAATCTATCGGTAGGGCTGGCAAAACATCCGGTATCATTCCTTTCATTCATGTGATGGATGCGTTGACCTTGGCCATTAGTCAAGGATCACTACGTCGTGGATCAGCCGCAGTTTATCTAGATATTCATCATCCAGAAATTGAAGAATTTCTTGAAATTCGCAAAGCATCAGGTGATTTTAATCGCAAAAGTTTGAATTTGAATCACGGTATTGTGATCACCGATGACTTTATGGAAGCTGTTAAAGATGATCGCCCCTTTGGCCTTAAAAGCCCTAAAACGGGAGAAATTTTACGCTATGTTTCTGCCCGCGACTTATTTCAAAGGATTCTTGAAATTCGTCTGCAAACAGGTGAACCTTACTTGATTTTCATCGACGCTGCCAACCGCACTCTTTCTAAACATCAACGTGATTTAGGGTTAAAAATCACCATGTCGAATTTATGTAGCGAAATCTTTTTGCCCACAGGAACGGATCATTTAGGTCACCAACGTACCGCCGTTTGTTGTCTTTCCTCTCTTAATGCTGAAAAATGGGATGAATGGCATGATAATGAGACTTTTATTGAGGATGTGATGCGCTTTCTTGACAATGTAATGCAAAATTTTATTGAAAATGCGCCTTCAAGTATGGCTCATGCCCGCTATTCCGCCATTCGTGAACGCTCAGTTGGCTTAGGATTGATGGGATTTCACTCTCTTCTGCAATCAAAACAAATCCCCTTTGAAAGTGCATTAGCGAAATCATGGAACTTACGAATTTTCAAACATATTCGACGCGCAGCTGATGCGACTTCGGTTAAACTTGCCCACGAACGTGGATCATGCCTGGATGCTAAGGAATGCAATGTAATGGCGCGCTTTAGCCATAAAATAGCCATTGCGCCAACGGCTTCAATCAGCATCATTTGTGGTGGCACTAGTGCTTGTATTGAACCGATTCCGGCAAATATTTATACCCATAAAACATTATGCGGTTCCTCAACAGTTAAAAATCCGTATCTTGAAAAAACCTTAAATATTAAAGGAGAAAACACTGAAACCACTTGGCAATCGATCTTAGAAAATCAAGGATCTGTTCAACATTTATCTTGTTTAACGGATGATGAAAAAGCAGTATTTAAAACCGCTTTTGAAATTGATCAGCGCTGGGTGATTGACTTTGCGGGCGACCGAACCCCTTTTGTCTGTCAAGGACAATCGCTTAATCTCTATTTATCTTCTGACATTAATAAATGGGATTTGCTAATGCTGCATTGGACAGCCTGGCAACGTGGATTAAAAAGTCTTTATTACACACGCTCTAAATCAGTGCAACGTGCCCAATATGCAGGACAACAAGAAGCACAAAGTACATCGTTTGACACCGTTCTTCGCGATTATGATGAATGTCTTTCATGTCAATAACAAAAATGGAATCCTCTAAAATGACGACTGGAACGTTAATTCAAATTGATCCTCTTACCTTAATTGGCAAAGGGGTTTGCGGATTGCTCGAGCCAACAGGAAGTTATAATGTTAGCCGCTATCCCTGGGCGTATGATTATTGGAAACGTCAACAACAAATTCATTGGATGGGGGAAGAAGTTCCCTTGGGTGAAGATGTAAAAGACTGGCGCAATGATGAAAAACTTTCCCCTGCAGAGCGTAATCTTTTAACTCAGATTTTTCGGTTTTTTACTCAATCCGATATTGAAGTCAGTGATAACTATTTCAAACGCTACATCCCCATTTTTCAACCATTAGAAATTCAGATGATGGTGGCAGCATTTAGCAATATTGAAACCGTGCATATTGATGCTTATGCACTTTTGTTAAAAACAATGGGAATGCCAGAGTCAGAATTTAGTGCCTTTAAAAATTATGAAGCAATGCGTAACAAGGCCGACTACATGCATAGTTTTGGTACAAAAACATGTGCCGATGTGGCGCGCACTCTTGCAATGTTTGGCGCATTTACCGAAGGAATGGCTCTATTCGCCAGCTTTGCTATGTTAATGCATTTTCCACGATTTAATAAAATGAAAGGCATGGGGCAAATTGTGTCTTGGTCCGTTCGTGATGAAAGTCTTCATTGCGAAGCGATGATTCGCCTTTATCATGAATGGAACCGCGAAACAGGCTCTGTCACTAAAAGTGTAGCCGAAGATATCATAGACGTTGCCAAAACAATGGTAGATCTTGAAGATACGTTTGTGGATCTCGCCTTCTCACTTGGCGATTTAAATGGAATGCGTGCGCAAGATGTGAAAGCCTATATTCGTTATATTGCTGATTGGCGTTTAACACAATTAAAACTTACCCCACTTTATGGATATTTTGTGGCCGAATCAGGGGCTTATCAACAGAAAAAACCCCACCCTCTTCCGTGGCTTACTGAAATTTTAAATGGTGTTGAACATGCGAATTTTTTTGAACAACGAGCAACCGAGTATTCAAAAGCGGCTACCAAGGGTTTATGGGAAGGTTCTGCAGGAGTCTGGCAATTATTTGATGCGCAAAACCAAAAATAAGGCCGTGTATTTGGCCTTAAACTACCCTGAGTTCGATATAAAAATTGCAGAAAATGTATAAAAACGAAGAAATCGGTCATCACGAGGCTCCGAAGCTTTAGCGAAGGAGATGTGGTGATCCAGAAAAGATATGATTATGAAGGCTATTTTCTGGATGGCCACGTCACTTTGCTCCTCGCCATGACGATTCCTTTTAACTTTCTTAAACTTAAATTATAATTTACTAAATTCATATTTAGTAAATTACTTTTTTTCAAAAATAGGCTCTTTTGTGGAAACCGTTGTAAAATCTTTACTTAAATCTGGCAATATAGTTGCTTCTAGAATTTCGTATTCACCACAATCTGTTGAAGGCACTGAAGCAAAACCAACAATGATGGCTAAATATGCAATTTATGAAGTTTCACCTATCATCGCAAAATTGTTAGAAGAATTTGTTATTGCAAAATACAATTTTCAGCGCATTATTGACTATTTTAAGCTAGCTCCCTTAGCCTATGCCACTGCCCAAGAAATCTTAAAAAAAGATCAAACATTAAGACAAAGATTTACTGATATACCCGTCATGAATTAAGATAAAAAAAAAGAAACGTATAAAACCAATATCACCCCAAGAACAAGTAGTAACTTCGTCAGAACAAGAATAAAATCTTACCTGACCCTTTAAGTTTTTAATGAATTTAAAGGGTCATTTTCTTTTTTTTAATATTTCTCTTCTAATAATTCAAAACATGATGATGATTCATTTTCTTATCATGCAATATCTTATACGGAGATCTATTTTATGCATTCTCTTTTCAAGACTATAATATTTATTGCCACAATTTCTTCTGCACTAGCTATGGAAACGGAAATGGTCGATGTCAGCAGCCTTTCTGCGCCTCCTCTTCACCAGACAGAACAGATTGCTGAACCATCTAGCGCCAACCCAGTTTTTATTGTTGAGCCATCCTTTAGCGCAGAAAATGAGGACCATTATATTCCCGCCAGATTAAATACTCTGTATGATGTAGAAAATATTGGATGGGAAGTATGTTGCCTGACAACAAGCAGAAAATTTTGGACATTTATGACTGGCCCACTTAGTTTTCTTGGTGGCGTTGCAAATTCTGTTAAAACAGCTTTATCAACCACCGCAGTCGTTATAAGTGATAATACAATTAAAAAATGGTTAGGCGTTGCAGCCACCATCTCCAGCATTAGCTCATTTACCTGCAACGTGCATCTTATGGCACAAGGCGCGCCACAATTTCACAGCATGAACTGGGAGAAATCGAAGAAAATCCAGCCTTATTATAGAAAAGTATATGCCCACTACACCGCTTTTAAAGTACAATCATGGTGATCATCAAATTACTCAGATTGATCAAAAAAAATTACAAGAGTTAGAGAAACGATACAAAAACCTCACCGAGCTTAGTCATTGTGAAAAATCGTGTTTCTCATATTCAAACTGCATTCTACGCAATACTCAATCAGCAGCAGAAATTACGGCTCATTTGCTGGATGCGCTGAATATTGTTATGGTTCCACTCGCAACGATTCCGGTTTGGCATAACGACACATTGGCTGCTTTAAATATTGCTATTTTGTGCGTGGAAGGGGTTAACATTGTTGTCAAAGAAATTATTAAGCGGGCTCAATTAACAAATAACTCTATGATAAAGTTAGAAAAAGCACTGTTAGGTGATAATAATGTTTAAAAGTTAAGTAGGCTGAAGAGTAAGCGCAAGCGCATGAACGCCATTTTTTATTTCATCATCTAACACGGTATAAACGGATCGATGTTGTTCAACTTTTGACATACCCATAAATTTTTTGGAACTCATTTTAATGCGAAAATGGGTTCCTCCCTTTAACGCATCGGGGTTATGATTAGCGTGCTTTTCAGATTCATCAACAATAAGTAATATATCCGGGTTAAACTCATTTGTAAGTTTGCGAGAAATAATTTCTTGTACCAGCGTGTTTTTCACAGGAATACTCTTGATAATTTAACGTCTAATCACCATACTTGTCGCATGTTTAGAAAATTTACGCAATGGTTTGATAACCCACCCCCTAAAAGTGCACCGGAAAACTATCCGTGTGACCACCAAGGCTGTATAGAAGCGGGTGTTTATAGAGCCCCAAAGTCACGGCACCAATTAAATAAAGGCGCCAACGATTGGTATTGGCTATGCCTGATACACATTCGTGATTACAATAATGCCTGGAATTACTACTCGAATATGTCTGAATCAGAGGTATGGGAAGAACGCCATAGTGATGTCACTTGGGACAGACCCACTTGGTCAGTTGAAAATAATCAAAAAAATCAATCATTTCAGTATAAATTCAATGACCCCTTTGGCTTTTTTGGGGATACTCATACCGCCGCCCCTACGCCCAGCAAAAATCCTGATCAAGAAGCCCTTGATACATTGCAGCTATCTATCCCCTTTACACGACAAGAATTACGGGTCAATTATCGTAAACTTGTTAAGCAGTATCACCCCGACACAAATAAAGATAATCCTGCCGCTGAAGAAATGATCCGCAAACTCAATCAAGCTTATTCTCATTTGCAAAAAATGATTTCATAATTTTAAAGATGCTTGCAAAAGCAAAAATGCTCTCACCAATGCAGATAAGGATTCATCTTTTTCGCATATTAGGAGAAATTTCACTAAGATTAAAAGCACTTATGCTATGGCGTTTTTGCCTCTTAATTTCTCGATATTCCGCACATTTATTATAGGCGTTTAAAGCATTGATACGACCTTTTCCGTAAATACGCGCTAAGTAATTCCATTCTTTCTCCATTCCTAAAGCAGGAGAGTCTTTTAAATTATAACCTGATTTTTTTGCCATATTTGCTAAATCTTTAAAACGATTGTTAGACTCAAACCAAAAAGCATCACCCGTAGATAACACACACTCACGAATTTCTGGCATGGAAAGATCTGGAAAGAATTTACCCAAAATAACAAACACACCAGTAACACGCGGCGCGGCTCCAGAAGTCCCCCCAAATCTACCAATCACTATATCTAACTTCATCATTGGTGCTTAAGGAATCTTTTTTATCAACAACAGGCAAGTTATCATCTTCAATATCTATTTTTCCAGCATTAGAATCATGACCAGCATTAGAATCATGAGATGCCAAATCTACATGCTCTTTAAAAACAGAATTTCTAAGAACAGACTTACCAAGAGTAGAAATACCCTCACTTGGGGCAAAAATAAAATCGTCAGAAAACGCACCAGGTAAAGAAGAGTCATTGCTGATTGTCACGCCATCACCCCATAAATTACCAACGATAACGACACGATTTTTTAATTGAGGAATTTGGCTCCATACATCAGTTAAATCCAAACTATTTTCATCAAAATCACTTTCTTCAATTATATTTTTGAAGCCCACCCCCATAAGACTATTTGTTAAATTGTTAATAATCTCACGAGTTACTAAATCAACTTTTTCAAGTTGCAACCCTTCATTACCGGCAGATTTAACAATGATCATATCTTTTTCTTGGATAAGATTAAAAAATTCATTTAAATATTGACAATATGATTCTCCAACGATCTCAAAATGCTTAGCATCACCATCATTATTTATTGTGCAATATTCTGGAATTTCTAATACTTTACTTATATTAATAACGCGCGCTTTTGATTGTTTTATTTTATTAAGAACTTCTGGATTTAAATCGCTTATTGCTAGAATCTGAGCACCAGGGGCAACTCCTTGTAATTGGGCAAGTTTATCTGTTGCTGCAATAATTCCAGCAACGCTTTGCGCATGAAGTTGATCCATAGGTGTGCTATAGGGATTTCCTGGCAGATTTTTTGAACTTTTCGTATAATTTAAATATTTAGAGGAAAGATTATGGCCTATATCAAAAACAATAACCGCAGCATCATTATAATTTCTTAATTGAAATGTATCTACATTGATAAGCTTGCTTGGTGATTGGAAATTATAAAGAAAATATGATTTGAGTAAGGGATTTTTTATAGCTTCGTTAAAAGATTCATGGGCAAAAGTTTGTAAAAAATTTTCAAATACACTTAAGCGTTTTTTATAATGTTCGATAAATTTTATCAGAGCATTTTCTTCTGTGGGAGTTAAAGAACGTGTTTCGATAGGTAAAATTTCTGGATTGTTAATTATTTTTAGCGCGTCTACCTGCGCATTATAAAACGTATGAAATTCTTCATATTGATATATTAATGGCCTTTTAAATAGACCATTCAGTAACACATCAAGTGATCCTTTTAGGTGAATATATTGATTTTCTTTATTTTTATTTAAAATATTTTCAGCAATGTTTAAAAAAAGTTTTTGAAAGTTCAAAGCGTCTTGCCATCCTTCTAATGAATAAGCCCATTTTTTAGCATTTGTTGGCATAAATTCAACTTTATCCGGGCTTGGGTGTCGATAAGGATTACCTGGGACAGTTGCTTTAAAAAGGTCTATAAAATCAAAATCACTGTAATCGTCGCCAGCTAATTCATTTTTAAGAGTATACTCATGTGCTAAATTCCAAGCGATAAGAAGAGGAAAAACAGTGGTATAAAATTCTGCGAATACTTCTTCATTTAACTCAATATCAGCTGCCATTTCTGTAGACGAAAAATTAGCCTCTGATACAGGTAAATCTTGCTGCATGCTTATTGCAGGATTTATGAAAAAAGAAAATAGAAGCGCCAAATATATATAAATTTTCATCATATTATTTATTTCAAAAACTATGCTCACATAACAGCTATTATAAATAATTAATGTTTTATAAAAAATAAGTGATAAATAGTTTTTATTATTGAAGTTACTTTACTAACTTTTATTTTTTTACTTGAAATTTAAAACAGAAAGACTTACATCATTATTTATGATGAAAAGTATAATGATATCCCTTCTTAAAAAACATCTCAAGCGCAGCGCGCGCTAATATCTATGTCTTTGCCCAAAACTTATGCCTTTTGTTTATAATTATCTAATTTGAGATTGTGATGTCTTATATTGAATCGTTTTTTATCCACCTACAGATTATTGATAGCTTTTTTTGGAGCTATATTGGATTTTCGCTAGTCGTCCTCTTAGGCATCTATTTTTCCATTAAAACAAATTTTTATCAATTTCGCACAATTGGTAAACTTAAACAAACAATCCAAGAACTTCATCACGAATCAAAACAATCATCAGATGGTGGTGTGCATCCTCTTCGCCTTTATTTTGCCTCTGTTGGTGGAATGGTTGGCCTTGGAAATGTGGTTGGCGTCATCACTGCTCTTGTCATTGGCGGGCCCGGCGCCCTTTTTTGGCTCTGGATTGCTTCTTTTTCAGGAATGTTGATTAAATACGCCGAAATTTACTTAGGCATTCATTTTCGCACTCCCAATGCCCAAGGCAGCTATGATGGTGGCCCAATGTATTATTTGCGCCATGCTTTTAAAACATCTTTAATCCCCATTGTTGTTGCGGTATTACTATGTGTTTACGGTGTTGAGGTTTACCAATTTGTTATCATCACTGATACACTTAGCAACACTTTTGCTTTGCCCAAAATCGCTGTTATTGCAACGCTCGTCTCGCTTACATTATATACAGCGATTGGTGGTGTGAACCGCCTCGCATCCATCTGTACGGTGCTGATGCCCGCCTTTATGATATTTTATATGGGTATGTGTTTTTGGGTGATTGCTTGTCATATAGATGTGATCCCGGATGTTCTTTTCACTGTCTTTAAGTCCGCCTTTAGTGGCCATGCTGCTTTGGGCGGTTTTGCTGGAAGTACATTTATGCTGGCTGCCCAAAATGGTGTTGCCAGGGCTGTTTATTCTGGTGATATTGGTATTGGTTACGATGCTACGATTCAATCAGAAACAAAGTCGCAGTCTCCTGAAAAGCAAGCGCGTCTTGCGATCTTTTCTTTGTTGACTGACTCTATTATTTGCACTCTCAGCATCATGGTAGTTTTGGTAACAGGATTATGGCATAAAACACCCTCTCTGCTTGCTTCTGAATATGTGGCAGCTGCTTTAGGTTTACATTTTCCTTACATGCCCGTTTTCATGGCAATCTTTTTCTTTTTGGCTGGCTTTACAACCATTTTAGCTTTTTTTACGGTTGGCATGAAATGTGCTAAATTTCTTTCACATCGTTGGGGAGAACGCCTTTATTTGGTCTATGGAACTTGCTCTTTTGTTTTCTTTTCATTTTTTGACCCGACAAAAGTTATGTTAATTATGAGTGTTTCAGGTGGTTTATTGATGTTAATCAACATTATTGGCATCGTCAAATTACGTGATAAAATTGATTTTAAATAAACAATCAAGATCTTCTTGACCTTTTGGCGAGTTCTTGATATCTATAGCTAATTGTTTTGATAGGGGTTGTTATCCCCGCAGGAGAAATTAACATGGCAAAAGCCGCAACGATCGCAATAAAAATGCTGAGTACAGCAGACACTGGTTTTTTCTACGTTGCTAAAAAAAATCCGCGTAAAAAGCCAGAAAAATTTGAATTTAGAAAATACGACCCAGTTGTTCGTAAACACGTTCTTTTCCGTGAAACAAAAATTAAATGATTTTTAAACCCGCGTAATAGCGGGTTTTTTTATATCTGTTATTATAGCTAAAGCAAGATAATTTCATCAATTTTCTAGATTGATTTTTGTCGAACTTTCGGCACCTCAAAATCCTTAAAGAGACTAACTATTCGCGGATTTTGAGGCTTGAAATTTCGATCAAAACTGCATCATAAAATGTGACATAATTATGTTGCTTTAGCTATATATACCCATACAGAATTGAGACCATTGCATAATGAGTATAATCTCTAAGCAATAACTTTGAAAATTGACACTGCCGTATTTGAAAATGTACGTCGTGTTAACAAAGTGAACTGGACATTATCTAGCTCAACCTGCGTTTTTTTAGATGTTTCTAAAACAACAATCGTTCCTGATTTACACCAGCCTTTTTCACCTAATTGGGCAAGAGCAAGCGTTTCTAAATCTTGAAAATAAGGGGGATCTAAAAAGATTAAATCAGCACATGTCTGAGCCGTCGGCAATTTCAGAATTTCTACAGCTAAAACATTTGCTTGATCACTCAGCTTTAATGTTTGAATGTTTTGTGCAATAACATGGCGCGCAACAGGGTTTAGTTCAACAAAGGTAGCGCATGCAGCCCCTCGTGACAGAGCTTCTAACCCCATAGCACCACTACCTGCAAACAAATCTAAGATCACCGAACCTGAAAAATGAAAATCTTCTAAATGCGATAGGATATTAAAGATCGATTCACGCGCACGATCACTTGTTGGTCGTGTAATTGCTTGTGGTGGACGTTGTAATGAGCGACCTTTAAATAAACCAGCAATGATCCGCATTATTGCATCCGGCGTGGTTTCGGTTTTGGTGGCACTTTTGGTTGTGCTGATTTTCTAAGGCTTAATCTGCTTTGTTTGGGCGCAACTGTTGGTTCCCTTAAAAATGGAAAGTGACGAGAAAATTCATCATAAGAAATTTCCCACAAATCATTGGGTTGTTTATCATGCAATTCAAACGGACCATACGCCACACGTACCAGACGATTCACTTGCAATCCCAAGTAACGCATTACCTGACGAATTTCACGATTTTTACCTTCAAACAGAGTTATATACAACCATGTATTGCGCCCTGATTGGCGATCAATTTCTGCTTCAATACGCCCATAATGCACGCCTTCATAAGTTACTCCGGCTTCAAGTTCAGCAAGTCCGCTTGGGTCCACTTCACCATAAACACGCACGCGATAATAACGCGGCCACTGTGTGGTGGGTAATTCTGCATAACGCGCAATATCACTATCAGTTGTGAGCAACAAGAGGCCTTCGGAATTAAGGTCAAGTCTGCCAATCGAAACAACTCGTGGCATTTTAGAAGGTAAGCTATCAAAAACAGTGGGGCGTCCTTGTGGATCTTTATGAGTGGTGATCAATCCGACAGGTTTATAAAAACCCCATATCCGCGGGCGTGGTTTTTCGCTAAGAATGCGGCCATCAATACTTATTATTGTCGTATGATCAACGTTAAGTGCAGGTGATAAGATAATCTCACCATTGACTTTCACGCGTCCCTCTAAAATCATTTTCTCTGCGTCTCTGCGCGAACATACCCCAGCTTGGGCGATTCGCTTTGCTATTCTTTCCATAAAATTACCGCGCTGCCTTTAAAAATGCGTCTATGATTTTCATATCGGTTGGGCTAACCTTGTATTCAGGATGCCATTGAACGCCTAGGACAAAATGTGATTTATCAATCAATTCAATACACTCAACAATACCATCTTTTGCCCAAGCACTCGCTTTCATAACCGGTGCTACTTTTTTAACAGCTTGATGATGACCAGTGTTAACTGGTGCTAATGTAACACCTGCAATTTGGTGCAACAGCGTCCCTTCTTCAATCATTACGTCATGAGCACGTTGGCTGGGGTTCGGTTGTTGATGTTCGATTGGATTTTCAACTTCCAAAGGAATATGTTGAATTAAACTACCGCCTAACACTACATTCAGAACTTGCATCCCACCACAAATGCCTAAAATTGGCTTTTTTTGCTCAATCATTTTTTTTGCTATAGCAAATTCAAAACGAGTGCGTTCTGGTTTCAGCTTGACTGTTTCATGAATATTGTCTGCCCCAAAAAGCCGTGGATCAATATCAAAATCGCCCCCTGTCAGCAATAATCCATCAATTGCGGCAGCATAATCATCAACTAAATCAAGATAATGACCAAGAGGCAATGGCAAGCCACCTGCTTGAACCACCACATCACTATAGTTTTGACGCAATGCATACCACGGCATCAGTGAATAACCACCATTGTATTCTGCGTCCAGACTGATACCAATTACAGGTTTTTTGAACATTTTATCTTCAACATTCTAAAAGATTAATATATATACTCATCATGAATGAAAAAGCGAATTTCTATCAATCAATCTTTGGGCTCTTTTTTTCAGTTGACCTCCGCAGGGAGAGCCTACTCGCATTGTCAGTCAACCGAAAAAATCGCCTCAAATCTCGATGCTATAAATCCACATTTCCAATCACGAAGAGTATACCAACCAGATTGAAGACTTCGATTTCGGTATACTCATCTAAAGTCTTTTTTTTATTTTTGATCTTCAACCTGCTTGAGTATACCACTATACTCTTTATAAGGATAAATGTGAATTTATAGATTAAGATTTGAAGCAATTTTTTTGGTAAAAAAGCTAGTTTCCATCCATATATTGAGGTACCTCTAGCTGAGGATTCAAACCATAAGGATTCAAATCTTGATAATTAGAACCATTTTGCTTTACATTATCAGTGATTTCGCTAACAGCTTCTGAATCAGACAACACTTCACCTGCTAAATTCACTGTATTTCCATCTTCGAACGACTGAGTTGTTGGCATTGGATAATAATGAGGATAACCACTTGGTTCAAGTTGTTGAAGTGCACCGCGTCTTCCACATGCAACAAGGAAAATTGAGATCAAAAGAAGGATGAATAAATTTTTAATAATCATATACTACAAGTAAGGTGGAAAGTAATGGTGGGTGATGACGGGCTCGAACCGCCGACCCTCTCGGTGTAAACGAGATGCTCTACCAACTGAGCTAATCACCCATTTATATATCTTACTTTACGCACCTTATTTTTTTTTCAAACAAAAAGCAATACTTTTTTTTAACGAATAATAATTAGCAAGAAACTGCATCTTTTAGCTGCTTACCTGCACGAAATTTTGGCAAACGTGTTGCTGGAATCTTCAACGGTTCACCTGTACGTGGATTGCGCCCTTCGGTCGCAGGACGATTAGTAATTGCAAAAGTACCAAAACCAATCAGACGAACTTCTTCACCACCACGTAAGGAATCAGTAATTGAAGTAATTGTTGCTTCGATTGCGCGTTCTGCATCTGCTTTAGTAAGACCAGAAGTTGTTGCGACTTTAGTAACAAGATCGTTTTTATTCACTTTGAGTTAACCCTATTTTAACGTTTAACAATGACTACAATTAAAATCTTAAGACTTGATTTTAATTTTGGTCAATGACCTTTGTTAACTTTTTAACAGAAAAATTCAATGTTTTTGTTGTTTTCACCCTTGGAAAAAATTTTTTTGTTCATTTTTCGCGCATTTTCCCTGGGAATTTCCTATACAAACAAATTTTTTTGACGTAAAAATAAAAAAATTTAATTGTTAATTTTTTTTGCTCTTTTCGAAGGTACCCAGATGATTTTAGCCCTTCCCTTTCCATTAGTTAGCCCCATCGCCATCGATATTGGCCCCATAAAAATTTATTGGTATGGCCTTGCTTATGTGATGGGAACACTTTTTGCATGGTGGTATGGGCGGTCTTTATTAAAAAAATTTCCAAATGGTGTTAGTTTAGAAAATCTTGATGATACTGTTGTTTGGATTCTCATTAGCGCCATTGTTGGTGGCCGTTTAGGCTATATTCTTTTTTACGACCCTTTCATGATTATTCAAAATCCTTTAGAAATACTAATGACTTGGCGCGGTGGGATGTCTTTTCATGGAGGGCTTGTGGGTGTCATTATAGGCAGTGTTATTTTATCACACCGTCATAAAATCCCTTATTTAAGACTGATGGACATTGTGGCAGCTGTAATGCCTATTGTCTTGTTTCTAGGACGACTTGCTAATTTTATTAATGCAGAAATGTACGGCCGCATGACAACTATTTCATGGGGAATTATTTATCCCAATGGTGGCTCACACCCTCGCCACCCTTCGCAACTTTACGAAGCATTTGCCGAAGGAATCCTTTTATTCTTAATTCTGAACTGGTGTTGGCGACGCACTAATTTACGACAAAAACCAGGGCGCATCAGCGCATTATTCTTAATTGGTTATGGGCTTTTTAGAATCATTATTGAATATTTCAAAGAGCCAGAATCCTGGGTAGGCGCTTTAACTATTGGCCAATTTTTGTCTCTTCCTCTTTTAGGATTGGGATGGTATTTATTGAGACGCCCAATACAAAATGCTTGAAACACTTTTACATCAACAAATGAAACAACAAGGCTCCATCCGCCTGGATCATTTTATTAACCAAGCCCTTTATCATGAGAAATATGGATATTATCGCACACGCATTCCTGTGGGAAAAGAAAACGACTTTATTACATCTCCTGAAATTTGCTCTGTCTTTGGTGAACTGATTGGGCTTTTTCTATTAGATTATTGGCAAAAATGTAATTGTCCATCCCCTATTCGTCTGGTTGAACTAGGGCCAGGTTCAGGCACAATGATGGTTGACATTCTCAAAAGCTTTCGCCTTAGACCAACTATTTTTCATGACTTAACCGTTCATTTAGTAGAACTGAGCCAACCTTTAAAAGAATCTCAGCAAAAAAAGCTACAGGCTTATCCTTTTGTCACATGGCATCAACATCTAGACGAAATATCTGATGGGTTTCAGTTAATTATCGCCAACGAGTTTTTTGATGCATTCCCCATTCGTCAATTTCGCTATGACAAAATGTGGACTGAACGATTTGTCACGGCCTCAGAAACAGGTTTTTGCTTTACCGAAAAGCCACTAACAACACCACCTGTTCACTTCACGCCTTCATCTCTCACCCTTGTTGAAACATCTCCCGCAACCTTGGAATACGTTGATCACATTGCTTGCAAAATCAAAAAACAAGGCGGGTTGGGACTTTTTATTGACTATGGAGCAGCTCAAGCACCGTGGGTGGGAGACTCTCTCCAAGCCATGAAAAACCATCAATATGTTGATATTTTTGAAGATGTAGGCAACGCTGACATTACTCATCATGTGGATTTTCTAACCATTCAACAACAGTTTAGTCGACATCAATTAGAAGCAACGAATCTTCTTAGTCAAAGGGATTTTTTGTTAGGTCTTGGCATTGAACAGCGTCTTCAACAACAAGAAAAACATCTATCACCTGAAGAATTAACAATCTTAAAATTAGCTGTTTCGCGACTTATAAACCCTCAACTCATGGGTGAATTATTCAAAGTTCTTATTGTCACTTCTTCTCACATTGAAACCATAAAGAGTATAAAATGATCCCTTTTATTCAGTCTGATGCCCTAAAACAACTTGTCAATGTTCATCACGGATTTACTACACGACAAGGAGGCGTAAGTACCGGTTGCTTTGATTCGCTGAATGTTGCCAAAAGTAAGGGCGATCTTGCGGTTCATGTGATGGAAAACTTGCGTCGAATTGCTGTAACATTTCAAATTTCACCAGAAGATGTGATAACACTTAATCAAACACATACCAATAAAGTTGAAATTGTTGATGAAAGTTGGACATCAACAACCTTAAAAGAAGCTGATGCGTTGGTCACTAGAACTCCTGGCAAGCTTTTAGGTGTTATGACCGCTGATTGTGTACCAATTCTATTAGCTGACCCTCACAACAACGTGATAGCCGCAGTACATGCGGGATGGCGTGGTGCTATGACAGGAATTGTTCAAAACACTATTGCTACCATGGTTTCTTGCGGCGCTAATTCTTCTTTAATTCAAGCAGCAATTGGCCCTTGTATTTGGCAATCATCTTATGAAGTGGATCAGCATTTTTATAAAAACCTGCCTCAGGCGGCTGACTTATTTATCCCTAGCAACCGACCTGATCATTGGTTATTTGATTTGCCTGGTTTTGTTAGGCGCGTACTAAGTCAAGAAAAAATAACCACCATTACGCTTTCACCTTACGATACATACCGTCATCCTGAAATGTTTTTTAGTTGTCGTCGCAAAACACATTTAAATGAAGAAAATTTTGGCTGCAGTCTTTCTGTTATTACGCTACGATAGTCATATACTTTATCTAGGAGTCTAGAAAAATGAACAGATTTATCCCTTCGCGCCTGCAATTAAAAGAGCTTTTAAAGGTAGAACGCGGGGATCTAGAACCAGACCTTATCATCCAAAATATTCAAATTTTAGACTTAATTAACGGGGAAAAAATCACAAGTCATGTCGCTATAAAAGACAAATGGATTGCTGGCATTGGTGAATATAAAGGAAAAAATACGTTTGATGGAACAGGTCTTACCATTGTTCCCGGCTTTATTGATGCGCATACACATATCGAATCATCTTTAATGCATCCTTTTGAATTTGAAGCAGAAACATTGCCGCATGGAACACTTGCAACTATTTGCGATCCTCATGAAATTGGTAATGTGTTGGGCTAAGAAGGAATTGAGTGGTTTTTGCGTTGTGCTGCTTCTATGTCTCAAAAAATGTTAGTCCAAATTTCATCATGCATTCCTTCACTTCCTGGTTTTGAAACTAACGGCGGCTCTTTAGATTTAGAATCTATGCGCCGCCTTAAAGCATCGTCTTATGCTTTTGGACTTGGCGAAATGATGAACAGCTTAGCAGTGATTAACGGCGATGACCCAGTTCTTGATAAACTCGATCTTTTTCACGGTCGTCCTCTTGACGGTCATGCACCTACTCTGCAGGGAAAAATGCTTAATGCTTATCGTGCTGCAGGCATTCAAAATTGCCATGAATCTATCACGGCTAATGAAGCTAAAGAAAAATTAAGAGCCGGAATGGCTGTTATGTTAAGAGAAGGATCGGTTGCAAAAAACTTATCTACTCTCGCGCCAATTGTGAATAGTTTTAACTCACATCAATGTTTGCTGTGTACAGATGATCGAAACCCATATGAAATTTACACTGAAGGCCATATTAATTTTATGGTCAAAACATTGATTCAACAACATCAATTCCCTCATCATCTTGCTTACCGACTAAGTAGTTATTCAACAGCTCAACATTATGGATTAAAACGTCTAGGTTTGATTGCACCTGGATATCAAGCTGATTTTTTATTAATTGATGATTTGACAAGTGTCTCAATTAAACATATTTTCGTTGATGGCAAAAAAATAGACTTTTTAGATTTAAATCACACAGTACAAGAAAAATTAAAGATATCTAATCCGCCCGTCCAAAATAGTATTAATAGCGCGATATTAAGACCGGAAGATCTAAAAATTGACCTACAGTCTGGAATCTATAATGTAATTGGGGTAATCCCTAATGAAATTATTACAACTCATCTAAAAATTCCTTATTCACCATCAACATTTCTGCAGCAAAGGATTAATAAAATTGTTGTGCTTGAACGCTATCATCAAACATCTCTTCCCTCCATTGGCTTCGTTAATGGATTCAATTTAACAACAGGTGCGTTTACATCCACTGTTGCTCATGATAGCCATAATGTTCTGGCTGTTGGTGCAAATGATTCAGATTTATGTTTTGCCATGAATCATTTAAAATCAATTGGCGGTGGGTTTGTGGTGGTGAAAGATGGATGTGTATTAGCAGATATTAAGCTTCCCATTGCAGGGCTAATGAGTTTAGAGGGTAGTAAGACAATTGCCAATAAACTTAGTGTTCTAAAGTCGGCAATTAGAGAACTAGGATGTGATTTGCATGAGCCATTTTTACAGCTCGCATTTCTCGCTCTTCCGGTTATTCCCACATTAAAAATTACCGATAAAGGCCTTGTTGATACAACCACATGCACTTTTATTAATTTACGAGAGAAAAAGGATGATGGGGGAGAAAAATCAATGGTCGGAACGGCGGGATTTGAACCCACGACCCCTACCCCCCCAGAGTAGTGCGCTACCAGGCTGCGCTACGTTCCGTAGCCAAAAAAAATATAACCTTATTGAAAAATGAATACAAGAATTATCTAAAAAATCATTCATTAGATATTATATGATGGTGAACACCTCTAAAAAACGGGTGGCACCTTTATTATTAAGCTTCGCGATCCACTATCTTGCTTACCCAATATTTCTGTATCTGACATTTCTTGCGCCATTCCTTCACGAAAAATTTGTATTTTATCAACTGTCACTGTTATTTGTTCATTGCGGCGGATAACGGCTTTGACTTCTTTGACAGTCATGGGATCATTAAAATAAATATTGCTTTTATAAGGATCCATGCCACTACGTTCCAAAACAATCAATAAATCATAAATTGGGCTATTTGACGCTTCACAAGAAAACAAATGACCAAGAAGTAATATCAGTTGAAACATGCTTAAGTACCTTCAAAAACAATCTATTAAATATAACTCTAAAGCAAAAAGCTTTAAATTTTGTTTAAAAGTAAGCTAAAAGAAATGCGGAAGTGTTGCTTAAAAGATAGATAGAAAATTTTCTCTTAAGCTAGCGAAATTATTATCAATAGAGCGAAATTATTATCAATAGAATAGTAATGCCAAAGTTTCATAGTTATTTGATTCTATTTTGCTGGTGTATTTTTTGCCAACTACATCACGATTTAACGGGAGTACTTTTGCAAAAGTTTTCCAACCATCCGTATAATACGTTGCCTTTAAATGGCTAAGTTTATCATACAAACTTTGAAGTATTTTTTATTTTTTCTACCTACCATCCGCGCAATTGACTTATTGGTAGCCCTATTTAAAGCTTTAAAGATCCAAACTTTGTTTTTTTCGTGTCGCAAAATGCCACATCTCATCAACCTGAAATGGATGAACAATATATTTCAATCGTCTTAATCCAATGTTGGGAAGATTATTTAACCTTCAGAACATTAGAAAAAACAGGTGACGATGTTTGGTTGTGTAATTTTTTACAATGGGCACAAAGTCTTTTTCTAAAAAGAAGCTATAATAATTTAAAATATAATTTTGCTCCGCTGACGCGTGACTTTGCTAGCCTTTTATTTGAAAATGCAGACCTTATTCCAATACCTGCAAATGACCCTGAAGTTTATCGTGTTACCGTCAAAAAACTTCTAAATAACCCAAAGTTATTGATAATATTTGAAAAAAGAAATCAAGAATAATGACGTGGCTACAGTCTACTGGACAGTCTAAAGCTGTTAGCATGCAACTCCCCCTTTGTTGAGCAAATATGTGAGCTTAAGGCAGATCATCCGTTTTGGAGTTATCGTCGAATTTGGGCTCATCTGACTTATGTCGATGGGGTGAAAATCAGCAAACATCGTGTTGAAAGATTAATGAGGCAGCACAATTTACAAGTAATAAAGAACATGAAACTCAAGACTCCTTTAAAATATGCTTGTTAAACTGGAGGCATTACATCGTATGACCCCCAGTTTTCTCAGCGTCAACAGGTAGCTCAGCAACCGGCTCTATGTCCGGTTCATCATAGTTTTTTATCAAGGTCTTTTGAAATCTGGCCTGCTGTCATATCTCTTAAAGAGAGAATTTTTTTGGGTTTTTCATTATCTTCCACATTTTTATTCTCCTCTTGCATAGAATAGAAGGTAAGCAGGTTCCTAAGAACAGACTGCTTACAAATACAATATTTTTTAATTTTACTATCAATAACTCTTTTTATTTTAATTGACTCTTATAATATTTTCCCATCTTTAATATTAGGTAAATAAAAATCTAAATCAATAAAAATTCAAATCTATAACAATGATTCACTTAACTATGAAGCTTTGGCATTACTATTCTATTGATAATAATTTCTTTAGCCTAAGAGAAAATTTTCTATCTATCTTTTAAGCAACACTCCCAAAATTATTTAGAGTTAACCTTTTGCTTGACTAGCTGGTTCTACATGCAATACAGATTTTGCTTCATCAACTTTTTTTGATGATGTCGGATGTTGGTGTTGCTCAGCATGCTTTTTGTCATGGTGATGCTTACCTTTATGATGCTTACCTTTATGATGCTTACCTTTATGATGCTTACCTTTTCCATGACGGCCATGCTTGCCGGGCTCAGGGGTCGTTTTTGCTGAATCTTCATGTGGTGGAGTTGTTGTTTGTTCCATGTTTTGACTTGCATTTACCCCTGTTATAGCTCCTAATAACAAAGCACCTGCAAGTATATATTTTAAGTTCATTTAATTTCTCCTAATCAATTCTGTAATTCAAATAATTTTGAATAGAGTATAATTAATATTTTATTAACATTTTAATCATATCGCAAATCTTTTTCTAAATAAACAAAAGAGCTGCTCTAGATACTTAAAAAAATAATTTATTAACTTATTGTTTTAAAAAAATTAATTGCGTTTTAAGATCTGGATTATTAAAATGCCAATCGTATTCCTTAAGAAATAATCTGTAAAAGCTTCGATTTGAAGAGAGCCTAAAGATCAACGTATAGATGTTTGCATTTCCAAGCCCGAAGAGTCTATACTCGGGCAACGTGATAAAATAACGTCAGTTCGACATAAGAAATGATATTAAAGACATAAACAAATAAGAGAATCCGTCATTACCAGAGGCATCTCCTCGTGGTAATCCATGTATTTTCTGGATGACCACGGAACGACACTTCTCGCCATGACGATTTCTTTTTGTTTGCCTAAGCGTTAAGTTGTTTCTTACGTCGAACTCACGTTAAAATAAATATAATGTTATTATTTTCTTGGGGAAATGAATGGGTGCACGTCTATCAAAACTAGCCAACGGATTAAGGGTTGTAACAGAGGAAATTCCACATGTTCAAACATGTGCTATCGGCATGTGGATAGGAACAGGGTCAATGTTTGAATCGGCCGAAGTTAACGGCATTTCGCATGTTCTTGAACACATGGCATTTAAAGGAACAGCAACACGTAATGCACAACAAATTGCCGAGGTTGTTGAATCAGTTGGCGGCTATTTAAATGCTTATACTTCCCGAGAAATGACAGCATATCACGCACGTATCTTAAAAGAAGACACCCCCCTTGCTGCTGAGGTTTTAGCCGATATTTTGCAAAATTCTATTTTTGATCCAACTGAATTTGCCCGTGAACAAGATGTCATTGTTCAAGAAATTGGCCAAACGCTAGACACACCAGACGACATCATCTTCGATTACTTTCAAGAAATGTGCTATCCTCATCAGCCAATAGGGCGACCAATTTTAGGCACCGAAGAATTAGTACGTTCTTTTACACCTGAACTTGTCAAGGGATACATGCGCCAAAACTATGGCTTTGACAATATTGTTTTTGCAGCTTCTGGAAATATTAAACACGAAGAAGTCATTGCGCTTGCTGAAAAAAACTTGACGCAGTTTTCATTAACTTCTCAAACACCATCCCCTATCCCTACTTTTACAGGTGGCATGAAAATTTTCGAAAAAAATCTAGAACAAGCCCATATTTTATTTGGCTTTGAAAGCGTGCCTTACGATCATCCCCACTACTATGTAGCTTCTGTTTATTCAGCCCTTCTTGGGGGTGGAATGTCATCAAGATTATTTCAAGAAATTCGTGAAAAGCGTGGATTGGTTTATACGATTTATTCATTCCCAACGAGTTATGTTTCAACAGGTCAATTCTCTGTATATGCAGCAACATCCCCAGCCCAGGTACAAGATTTATTACCTGTAATGTACGATGAACTTCGCCGGGTTCCAAAAACATTAACAATAGCTGAGGTGAATCGTGCAAAGGCTCAGCTTAAGGCAGGCCTAATGATGGGGTCAGAAAGTACAAGGGCACGATGTGAACAAGCAGCACGGCAAACGTTAATTCATGGTCATCCAATTCCAGCAGAAGAAACTAGACACCATGTAGAAAATGTAACTTTAGATGATGTGATTGATTTTGCAGAAAACTTACTTCAGCAAAAACATTCCCTGGTTGGTCATGGTCCAATTAAAGAACTGGTGAGCTATTAAAAACGTGATTCATACATCTACTATCCTTGGATTAAGCTCGAGAAACCATGTTTTAATATAGCTAAGAACGGATATATAAAACGTTAGGCGTGTCCTGTTTCTGTGATAATATAAGAAGGATTAACACCAATAGAGGCCATGGCATTTTGCCAAATTAGCTCATGATTTTTATTAAAAATAATATCTTCATGAGCATCAATAACTAACCAATCATTATTTTGAATTTCTGTTTCAAGCTGATCTGCAGTCCACCCCACATACCCCAAAGCTACAAGTGCATTACGAGGGCCATGGAGTTGGGATATGGCTCGCAAAATTTCAAGCGTGGCTGTTAATGCAAAATTATTATTAATAGTGACAGAGGCTTCAGCCAAATAATCGATTGTATGCAAAACAAAGCCACGCCCCACTTCTACCGGCCCACCATAATAAATAGGTGCATCGGGTGTTGATACATCATGCTCTATCTTTATTTGATCCAATAAATCTTTAAACCCTACAGATGCAAGTTGCTTATTAATTATCAGCCCCATTGCGCCTGATTCATCATGTCCACAAATATAAATAACGGCATGATAAAATCGTTGATCTTGTATATATGGCATTGCCACAAGCAATTTTCCTGTTAAGTATCCATGGTTTTGATCGTATTGTAATGCTTGCGACATATGTTGATCACTTTTTAATGGCCTATATATAATCATATGAAAAAAATTATTGAGAATAGCTTAAGATTACTAAGTTATTTTTGCGGAACTTGTTCTTTTTTATTTTGTGGTAAATAATAAGAATAAGATCATAAATTCATTTTTAGTAAGCAATGAATATAGAAAGGCAATTATAGTGATTAAAACAAATGATGAACTTCCAAGTATTTCTGTTAAAATCATTAAAAACAATGACATAAAAGAAATTAACTTTAAAGAATATGCTAACTATAAAAAACTTGTTATATTTGCAGTTCCTGGTGCGTTTACGCCTACTTGTAATAATTCACATCTACCCCATTTTGTAAGTCAAGTAGACGCCTTTAAGAAAAAAGGTGTGGACGAAATTATTTGTTTAGCTGTTAATGATGCCTTTGTTTTAAAGGTCTGGGCAACTCATCACAAGGCTGAAAATAAAGTAATTTTTATGGCAGACGGAAATGCCGACGTAACCCGTGCATTGGGAATGATTTTAGACGCAACCCCTTTTGGTATGGGCGTTCGCTCGCAACGCTATTCTATGTATATTGACAATGGGATTATACGTCTTCTTAATGTAGAAACATCTTCCGGCGCATGTATCGTTTCAGACGCATCGGCTTTGTTAAGTCAAATCTCTTAAAGGATATAGCCATTTTGCAGACTTCCCTTCCCTACTAATTTCTTCGAGGTATGGGTTGTGGTTGAGGCATTATCTGTGGCTGCGGGCACTGGAGTTGTGGCTGTACTGCTTGATTTGGATACGGCAAAGGAGGTTGCCCTGGAAAGGGGCGATATTGCGGTTGAGGAACTTGTTGATATTGCTGATTTTTAGGGTAAAAAATCCCTTTACGTGGCCGAGAAGGTGGCTTTGTTGTTACATTTGACTGCGGTTGATAATTAGGAATTGGTGCTTGGTTTGGTTTGTTTTGAGCTGATCCAAATGCACGAGGACTAAATATCCCAGCCTTCCCCCCTGCAACAATACCATTAATATGCTGTTGTGATTTAATGGCTAGATGATTTTGCGCTTGTACTGCAAAAGGTTGCAGAGAAGGTGGAATATGATTGACAACTTTTGATAGTGCTCCGCCCCCAAGTTTTGCTTGAAGATGAATGACCTGATCATGAATTAATTTTCCGCCAACACTGCCTGCAAATTTGCTAATCGCAGCAGTGGCTCCTCCAGTTTGTGAAGAAGTATTTGCACTTGCCCACGTCGTAGACCCAGCTGGGCTTCCCGTTCCAAAGCTAGCGACAGCAGCAAGAAAGCCAATTAAAAAAAATAAACCACCTAATATTGTTAAGCCAAAAATTAATCCCGCTAAAGACATTTTACTCATGAAAAACAAAAGCTCCTATAACAGGGAAAGGGTTATTCTTGCACTAAAAGATGACAATGATTATTTTTAATATCGGCAAAGCCCCCATTAATATTGATGGTCTGCGTCAAGTTGTTTCTATCTTCACGATAAATTTTCACCTCTCCTACCTTTAGAGTTGTGACAAATGAGGTATGATCCTTCAAAACACCAAATTCGCCTTCAGTTCCAGGCAAAATAACAAACACAACGTCTTGCTCAACAAGTGTTTTTGTTGGTGATCGAATAGTGATTTTGAATTGATTTTCCAATAATGCTGTCATTGCTTGAACTCCCTCATTTTTCTTATCATTTTTCAAACAATCAACTCACTCTTTGCACGAAACAATTGCGATGTCGAAATCTATAGATAACCAACGGATTGCTTCACACTCTCTTATTGTATCAAAGAGAGACCTCTTTCAACATTTTGAAAGAGGTCTCTAACTTCTCTGATTTAAGATGCTTTTATTGCATCTGATAGTAGTTGTTGCAGTCCTGCTTTATCGCCAACTTGAACAAGGCGAGCCCCTGTTTTATCAGATAAAATAAGAGTTGGGGTTGCTTCTAGACCAATTTTAACAGCAAGATCTTGGGTATTTTTAAGCTGCGTCATCACTGCATCGCTTTTCATTGCGGCTTCTAACTTTGCTGTATCAAAACCGCTCTCTTTCGCAATGTTGATGAATTTGGCTTCATCCATTGGCTCTTTGCTATTTATTAATTTTGTAGAAAGATCTGTGAATTTTTTTGGATCTTGAGCATAAGCTGCAATTAAGCCAGCAGAAACAACTTTAGAGTTATCACCTAAAATTGGCCACTGACGAACCAAAATACCCAACTTTTCTTTTCCAGGAAGATCTTTTTCAATATCACTAATGGCTGTTTCAAGAACTCGGCAATGTGGGCAATTTGGATCCACAAAAATCACAAGTTTAACAGCAGCATCTTCTTTCCCAATAACAATTGCTCCTTTAGAATCGGATAATTGATCTTTGGATGCAGTAACGCCAGCGTTAAGTTTCGCAATGGCTTCTTGTTCTTGCTTTTTAGAGTGATTTTGCAAGCTATCAATGATAGCTTGGGGGTTTTGTTGAATGTATTCAGCCACAACTTTGTTAATTTCTTCTGTTTGTGGAGGCGTAACCTTTGCATGTACAGTTACAGCTGTTCCTAAAAGCACGACAAGACTTAATACTTTTAACATCAATAATTCCTTAATAAATAATTTTAATTAATTTAGATATTATCCTACCTTTATAAATCTCCCAAGAAAAAAATAAAATTATATCTTTAAGCCACTTTTCTGCCAGTCTTTCATAAAGGCAGCAAGACCACTATCTGTCAAAGGATGATTATATAATTGGCGGAAAACTTTGCCGGGAATGGTCACAACATCGGCACCCAGTCTTGCCGCTTCATAAACATGTTGTGAATGTCGAATTGACGCCGCTAAAACCAGTGTATCTATTTCATATTTTTCGTAGGTATTCACAATATCTTCAATTAAGTTCATGCCGTCTGCCCCACAATCATCAAGACGACCGACAAATGGAGATATAAAGGTTGCGCCTGCTTTTGCTGCCAAAATGGCTTGATTTAATGAAAAACATAATGTCACATTCACCAAAATATCTTCACTTGCTAAGACCTTACATGCCTTCAACCCTTCAAAGGTCAAGGGTACTTTAACAGTGACATTGCTCGCAATTTTAGCAAGTTTTCGACCTTGTGCAATCATTGTTGGCGCATCCAACGCAGTGACTTCAGCACTGACGGGTCCGGTTACAAGCTTCGTGATTTGTGTGATAAGCTCTGAAAAACTCATACCACTTGCCGCTGCCAGTGATGGGTTAGTTGTTACACCATCTATGAGCCCTGTTGTCGCTAATTCTTCAATTTCTTTAATATCTGCAGAGTCGAGGAATATCATCATTTGCCTTGTTCCTTAGTTATATTTTCTATAATCTCGGTAATATATAAGTATAAATACACCGACCCCCTCAAGGGAACAAGAAAAAATCGATGTCACTTACTGTAGATGTTTTATTACCGATTGCCGTAAAAACACCTTTTACTTACAGTTTGCCAGCAGAGCTCGTGGAAGTAACTGTTGGAGACATTGTGTGTGTTCCCTTTCGAAAGCAAGAACAATGGGGAATTGTTTGGCAAATCGGAAACAATGCTCCCTATACAAGGGAATTAAAATCGATTATAAAAAAAGCAAGCCTGCCTCCGCTTAGCGAAAAATTTCTAACTTTTTTAAGACGTGTTGCTGAGTATAATTATTTTCCCTTAGGTCTTAGCCTCAAACTAACATTAAGTCAGGCGTTTTTAGAAGAAAAGAAAACCAGAAAATTAGTTGATTTATCGCCTCCTCAGCTAGATTTCCACACACCTGCTTTTTCCATAGAACAACAAACGGCCATCGATCAACTTGTAGTGTCGATTGATCAACACACCTTTCAACCAATTGTGCTGGATGGGATTACGGGTTCAGGCAAAACAGAAGTTTATTTAGAAGCCATTCACCACACGCTGAGCCTCGGTAAACAAATTTTAGTATTGCTTCCAGAAATTGCACTAACCAACCAGCTATTAGCACGCTTTGAAAAACGGTTTGGAGTACCCCCCTTATTGTGGCATTCCAACGTTAGCCCAACAATTAAACGGCAAACATGGCAGGCGATTGTCAAAGGTGATGTAAAAGTTATCATCGGTGCTCGATCGGCTCTTTTTCTGCCATTTTCAGAACTTGGCCTCATTATTGTTGATGAAGAACATGATGGATCTTACAAACAAGAAGATCAAATTACGTATCATGGACGTGATATGGCGGTGTTGCGTGCCAACATCGATCAAGCAACGATTTTATTGGTTTCAGCTACGCCTTCTTTGGAAACAATCCAAAACATGAAAGGCGGACGTTATAAAAAATTAACGTTAGCGACTCGGCACGGCGGCGCCATTTTACCCTCTATTCACCCTATTGATATGCGTCAACAACCCAAAGGTTGGCTCTCGCCACCGCTTTTAAATGCGATTCAGAAGACACTGGAACGTAAGCAGCAAGTCATGTTGTTTTTGAATCGCCGCGGTTATGCTCCATTGACTTTATGTCGACAATGCGGCCTGCGATTAACTTGCCCCAGCTGCGCGGTGGCATTGGTTGAACATAAACATCATCAACGTTTATGCTGCCATCATTGTGGGTATAGTCAACAACACCCTCAACAGTGCCCAGATTGCGCAACAGAAGATAGCTTTATTCCTTGTGGGCCTGGTGTGGAACGTGTCCATGAACAAATTTGCAAACGCTTTCCAAACGCACGCGTTCTTATTTTAACCAGCGACACACTTCATTCTACTCCCTTATTAGAAGAAGCGATTGAGAAAATCCACACCCATCAAGTCGACATTATTATTGGTACGCAAATTTTAGCAAAAGGTCATCATTTCCCCTTAATTACATTGGTCGGCGTGATCGATGCTGATTTGGGGTTAAGTGGTGGTGATTTAAGGTGTGGTGAGCGCACCTATCAATTATTACATCAAGTTTCAGGGCGCGCCGGCCGTGAAAAAGACAAAGGCCATGTACTATTGCAAACTTACGCGCCTGACCATCCCGTTATGCAAAGTCTTTGTCAGCAAAATAGAGATGAATTCAATAAATTAGAGTTAATCGACCGCGAACTTCATCACATGCCACCGTTTAGCCGACTTGTCAGCATCAGCCTTGCTGGACGAGATCAAACAGTCGTGGCACAAATTGCTCGTGATCTAGGATTTAAATCACCCAAGGTAGAGGGCGTTCAAATTCTTGGCCCTACCCCTGCCCCACTTGCCTATTTGCGTGGCAAATATCGGTGGCGTTTTTTACTTAAAGTTGATAAAAGCTATCCCATCCAACGTCTTTTAGATCATTGGCTTGCACAAATAAAATTACCTAATAGTGTAAGTCTAGATGTAGACATTGACCCACAAAGTTTTTATTAAAAGAAATTAATGCTTACTTTTTTGGTTAACTTTGTGTTTTACCACTTTTCATCACTTACTTCCAAAACAGACCTATCTCTCATAGCCAAGTATTCATCAATTCTTCGCTTCGTTGCAGGTGAAATATCGAGAGGTAAATTAGAAAAAGAAAACCATTGAGAGGCAGATATTTCTGAACATTTCTGATAGACTTGTTCTACATGCTCAATAATGTAGAAAACAATGTAATCATCTCGATTTTCCAAACCACTATGATATACATTAAAAAGTTTTGGAGATTTTAAGCATTTGATGCCCACTTCTTCCATCAACTCTCTTTGCATTGCTTTGATGGGTGTTTCACCAGGCTCTACTCCTCCCCCAACATGATACCATTGGGGCATATAGCTGTGCTTAACCAAAAGCACCTTGCTATCGTGGATAACAATCCCTCTTACACCAATCGTTTTACGACCTAAGATGGATAAAATGAGGTTTTTAATTTTCCAAATAGAATGTCTCATATATATGTTTTAACCAAACATCTAAAAAATAGCACTCATTATTATTTTTATTGCACAATAGGGGATAGGTGACCTGGTTAAAAATCACCCCCTTTTTAATTATTATCTTTAATTGGAAAATGTTCTATGTGTGTTTCCCCATATCTGCCTAAATATTGCACATGTCGCCCAGAAATCCAGACAAAATAACCTATACATCCGCCTATCATTGTTTGGCGCATAAACTCTGGATAATAAATTTCTCCCTGTTGAGCACCCCCGACGGCCTGTTGTATTTTTTGAACATCAAATGAATCTGCAATCGCTATTTTTGGCGGCGTAAGTTCGGTGATATATGTTTCATCAGAAGCCAAATAATAAGTAGTTTCACAACGACGGTAATCAGCATGGTAGGATTCAACGCCAATAGCCATTAATCTTTCGACAACTGCCCCGAAACTGAGCGTACCATTGTGTGATTCCTTAACACATTCGTCAATAATAAGCTTACTTTCATGATTAATATTCATTATATATTCCCTTAATTTTATCAATTAGTTATTTGCACACCACTTCAAAGTTAGAAAATTGCTTTCTTGCCTAAAGTGTTTGGGGATAAATCAAATTGCAAGAAAAATATTAAGTTAAAGAAGTGTTTTTTTGCTACCTCC
The DNA here is from genome assembly GCA_020718185.1 of Candidatus Odyssella sp. Lineage (GTDB taxonomy): Bacteria > Pseudomonadota > Alphaproteobacteria > Paracaedibacterales > Paracaedibacteraceae > Paracaedibacter_A. Next base: position 30,845 of record DYSP01000009.1, read on the forward strand.
CAGCCCATTTTTTGTGTAGAGATAAGAGTATAATGATTTGCTTTTTTTGTATGATCAAAAAAATAAAGCAATAATCCAATAATTAGGAATAGGATTTGGAATAAGTGGAGGCATTAGTACGGCAAAATTCGGCGTTCAGCACTGCTCAACAAGAATGGGAAACCATATGCCAGCTCTTAAAAAATGAATACGGTGAAGCCACTTGTAAAAATTGGTTCAGCCCCCTTATTTTGGTCAGTTATAATGAAGGGTTGGTGCAAATTGCCGCAGCTACTAAATTTATGCGCGATTGGATTACCACAAATTACGGCGAGAAAATTCGTGATCTGTGGCAAGATTTAAACCCCACTATTGACACTATTGAAATTATTGTCAGACAAGTGACTCTTGCCCCTGAACCGATTAAACATTATCCCCAGGCTCCTGTCATCATAAACTCAGATGAAAGCGATGGACGTCCTAACTTTGTGGAATCAGCACTAGACAGTCGCTTTACTTTTGAAAATTTTGTGGTTGGCAAACCAAATGAGCTCGCATACGCAGCAGCACTACGGGTAGCCGAATCGAAAACTGTTCAATTTAACCCTCTTTTTCTTTATGGTGGTGTAGGTCTTGGTAAAACACACTTGATGCACGCCATTGCTTGGCACATTAAAACTTGTCATCCAGATCGCCGCGTTATCTATCTATCCGCTGAAAAATTTATGTATCAGTTCATTCGCGCATTGCGATTTAAAGATACGGTTGCTTTCAAAGAACAATTTCGTTCTGTTGATGTTTTAATGATTGATGATGTGCAATTTATTAGTGGCAAAGACACAACCCAAGAAGAATTTTTTCATACATTTAATGCTTTAGTTGATCGAAATCGCCAATTAATTGTCTCGGCAGATAAATCTCCGTCAGACCTGCAAGGAATGGAAGAACGCCTAAAATCTCGTTTAGGTTGGGGACTTGTTGCTGATATTCACCCAACAACATATGAACTGCGTTTAGGCATTTTACAAGCTAAAGCAGAATCATTGAACACACCAATCCCAAAAGATGTGATGGAATTTTTGGCGTTTAAAATTGCGTCTAACATTCGTGAATTAGAAGGGGCTCTGAACCGCATAATAGCTCATTCAACGCTTGTGGGGCGACAAATTGGCCTAGAAATGACTCAAGAAGTGTTACGTGATTTACTAAAAGCCAATGACAGACGTGTTACTATTGAAGATATTCAAAAACGCGTGGCAGAGTACTTTAGTATTAAAACCTCTGACATGCAATCAGCACGCCGGTCGCAAAATGTGGCGCGTCCGCGCCAAGTCGCTATGTATTTATCAAAAATGTTGACTACACGGTCATTGCCTGAAATTGGTCGTAAGTTTGGTGGGCGTGACCATACAACTGTTCTTCATGCCGTTAAAAAAGTTGAGGAAATCATTTCTCAAGATAAAGAATTTTCGGAAGATTTAGAAATCTTACGTCGAACTTTGGAGGTATAATTGAAATGAAATTAACGATTGATCGTGCCGTTTTCCTAAAAGCATTGTCCCATGGCCAAAGCGTTGTTGAACGTCGAACCACCATTCCAATCTTAAGTCACGTACTTTTACAAACAACAGATCAGGGATTGACTCTTTCAACCACTGATATGGATATTGCCTTGGAAGAAGTTGTTGCCGCCGAAATTCATGAACCTGGCGCTATTACAGTTTCTGCCCACATGTTATTTGATATTGTGCGCAAAATTCCAGATGGCTTGCAGATTAATCTATCGCTCAACCCTGAAAATGACCAATTAACACTTAAAGCTGGGCGTTCTAAGTTTAATATTTCAAGCTTACCGGTTGATCAATTTCCCCAATTAGCTCAAGGGGAACTGCCTCATCAATTTCAACTAGAAACCAGCACTTTAATTCGATTGATTGACCGTGCCAAATTTGCAATGTCTAGTGAAGATACTCGTTATTATTTAAATGGTATTTATTTGCATGCACATGGTGAAGGAAGCAACAGAATTCTTCGCTCTGTTGCAACAGATGCCCATCGCCTCGCCTGCATTGAAGCCGCGGTTCCTTTGGGGGCAAGCGATATGCCCGGCATTATCATTGGTCGAAAAACTGTCACTGAAGTGCGTAAACTTCTTGATGAAAACGACGCTGCCATTACCATTCGCCTGTCGCCAACGCGCATCGAGTTTGTATTACCAACAGCAACTTTAAGTTCACGTTTAGTGGATGGATCATACCCAGATTATGAACAAGCCATTCCAACAGGCAACGACAAACAAATTATTTTGGATGCAAAATCCTTCGCTGCTGCTGTTGACCGTGTGGCCACCGTTGCCACTGATAAACTGCGTGTGATTAAAGTGCACGTTGGCAATAATATGATTACGCTTTCAGCGGCAAGTCATGAACTTGGAAACGCGGTTGAAGAAATTCCTGTTGATTATGCCTCAGATGAGAGTGTTGAAATTGGCTTTAATGCCAAATACCTTCTTGATATTGCTCAACAAATTGGCGATGACGAAGCAAACATTATGCTGTTTGATGGATCTTCTCCGGCTTTGATCCGTGGTATGAACGACAAAGAATCATTGTTCGTTCTTATGCCAATGCGAGTTTAGGAACAATCTCCTGATTATGCATAATGAGTATGAAAAAAGGGCGGCGTTATGTTAACAACTGGCATTTCGCGCCTTTCTTTTTCTGCATTTCGGAATTACCCCCAACTTCAGGTTGATTTTCATTCTCCCCTGATTGTCATCTTGGGGGATAACGGCGCCGGCAAAACCAATATTTTAGAAGGTTTATCTCTTCTAAGCCCTGGCAAGGGTTTGCGCTCTTCTAAACTTTCACAAATGTCAACTCTTACACCAGGCTCAATACCCCCTCAAAATTGGACAGTCGCAGCGAATTTAAAAGATGATAATATGGATATCATGCTTGGCACGGGTCTAGATCATACTAGCAGTGGCAGTGAAAAACGTCGTATTAAAATTAATGGTTTGCCTGTTCGCAGCCAAGCTGAGTTTTCACAATATTTGAACGTCGTGTGGATTGTGCCAAGCATGGCTCGTCTATTCCAGGAAGGCAGCAGTATACGACGTAAGTTTGTTGACCGGATGGTATATGCTTTTGACGATGGCCACGCGGATCGTCTCCATCGCTACGAACATTATTTACGTGAACGCAGTACTTTACTACGTGAAGGACATGGCGATCCTCAATGGCTTTCATCTTTGGAAAAAAACCTTGCGGAAGATGGTATTGCCATTGCCTTAGCTAGAGCCGAAGTGGTACGCACGTTAACTACCCATCAACCAAATGATGCACTTTCCCCTTTCCCTCGATTTTTTGCTCAGATGAGAGGTGATGTAGAAGAATGGTGTCGTCAAATGCCTGCCATTGCCGCAGAAGAAAAACTATGCCAAGCATTGGCGGCCAATCGACTTCAAGATAGTTATACAGGAGGATCAGCTTTTGGTCCTCACAGAAGTGATTTATTTGTAAATCATCTAGCAAAACAAATGCCCGCTGAACTTTGTTCGACCGGTGAACAAAAAATACTGCTTATCGCATTGACATTATCTTTTACTAAGATATTGATTAATCAAAACAATAAGGTCACACTGATGCTTTTAGATGATGTTATTGCACACTTAGATGCACATCACCGTGATTATTTGTTTGAAGAACTTTGCCAGATGATAGAAAAAGGTGCTAAGTTACAAACATGGATGACTGGTACGTCTGCAACTGATTTTGTATATTTAAAACAATACGCCCAGTATACGACAATTAAAAACACAACACTCTATGATGGTTATGATAACAATGACAGCTAACACGCCTGAAATCGCCCCAGAAAATGTATATAATGCTGAATCTATTAAGGTTCTAAAAGGACTCGATGCCGTTCGTAAACGTCCCGGCATGTATATCGGGGATACGGATGACGGCAGTGGGTTGCATCATATGGTCTACGAAGTCGTAGATAATGCTATCGACGAAGCATTAGGTGGATACTGCGATCTCATTCAAATTACAATCAATGACGATAATTCCGTCACTGTCAGCGATAATGGCCGCGGCATTCCAACTGAAATCCATAGTGATGAAGGTATTTCTGCCGCCGAAGTGATTATGACTCAGCTACACGCCGGAGGGAAATTTGACCAAAATTCGTATAAAGTATCGGGTGGGTTGCACGGTGTTGGTGTTTCGGTAGTTAATGCGCTGTCTGAAGTATTAGAGTTGACTATTTGGCGAGGGGGAAAGCAGCACTTTATTAGCTTTACACACGGCGAAGCTAATAGCCCGCTTGTGGTGACAGGTGACTGTGAGCAGACCGGCACACAAGTGCGTTTTTTACCATCAAAAGAAACTTTTGCCATCACAGAATTTGACCGCGCGACGATTGAACACCGATTGCGAGAACTTGCATTCCTTAATTCTGGCATCAATATTATTTTCCGCGACGAACGTGGCGATGAGCCTTATGAAATTCAACTTCACTATGAAGGTGGACTGAAAGAATTTGTCACCTATTTAAATCGGTCAAAAAATGCGATTCAATCCAAGCCTATCTTTATCAAATCAGTTAAGGATCGCGTTACTGTTGAAGTTGCATTGGAGTGGACTGATAGCTATCACGAAACCACTTTGTGCTTTACCAATAACATTCCCCAACGGGATGGAGGCACACACTTGGCCGGTCTTCGTGGTGCACTAACACGCACTATCGGTAATTATATGGCTAGCACTCCCGCTGGTAAAAAAGAAAAAGCCACTATTTCTGGAGAAGATGCACGTGAAGGATTAACGTGTGTTCTATCCATAAAAGTCCCAGACCCAAAATTCTCGTCTCAAACAAAGGATAAATTAGTTTCATCTGAAGTACGTCCAGCTGTTGAAAATGCCGTCAGTGAAACATTAGACCAATGGTTCCAAGAAAATCCTGCGGAAGCCAGAGCAATTATGGGTAAAGTGATTGAAGCCGCTGCTGCCCGTGAAGCAGCACGTAGGGCACGTGAATTGACGCGACGCAAAGGGGTTTTAGACCTTGCTTCATTGCCTGGAAAACTAGCAGATTGTCAAGAACGTGATCCCGCAAAAAGTGAAGTCTTTATTGTTGAGGGTGATTCGGCAGGTGGATCAGCAAAACAAGCACGAAACCGTCACTTTCAAGCGATTCTTCCTATCAAAGGTAAGATTTTGAACGTTGAACGTGCTCGCTTTGACAAAATGTTAGGATCGGCTGAAATTGGCACAATGATCACTGCTCTTGGTACTGGCATTGGCGCAGAAGACTTTAACCCAGATAAAGTTCGTTATCAAAAAATTATTATTATGACTGACGCGGACGTCGACGGAAGCCACATTCGCACGTTATTGCTTACTTTCTTTTATCGTCAAATGCGCCCGTTAATTGAGCGCGGCTATCTTTATATTGCACAACCACCTTTATACAAAGTCAAACGCGGTCAATCGGAAGTCTATTTAAAAGATGAACGCGCAATGGACACTTATTTATTAGACGCAGCCGCAGAAGAAGGAACATTTACAGCCCATAATGGAACTGTTCTTTCGGGACCTTCTTTGCGCAAATTTGCAGATATAATTTTAAAAGCACACAACTATTTCATAGGATTGAAGCGTCGCTTTAACAATCCTCAAATCCTAGAACAATGTTTGTTTTATGGATTATTTAGTGATCACCAGAAAGATCTTTCAAATCTTGTGGACAAGCTTAATAAATTGTCAATCGCACAGCTAAATAGCAAACCAGGCTACCAACCTTCATGGGAAATTGAACGTCAAGCAACCAATATTATCTTTAAAAAAACGATAGGTGGCGTAACGGAATCTTGGAAATTAGATGAAGGTACGTTTAGGTCGCATGAAGTCCGCAGCCTGTTGCATATACAACCAGAAATTCAAGAGTTTTTTGAAGCCGCCGGTCGCTTTGAAGGTAAAAACATTAACACTGTTATCACTGGCCCTACAGAATTGGGTGAAGCAATGATTGATGTTGGCCGTCGGGGAATTGCGATTAGCCGATTCAAGGGACTTGGAGAAATGAACCCTGACCAGCTTTGGGAAACAACGCTGGATCCAGAAGCAAGAACACTCTTACAAGTCAAGCTGGATCACCTTGAAGAAGCAGAAGAAATTTTTTCAACGCTTATGGGTGATGTTGTGGAACCGCGCCGTGAATTTATTCAAACGAATGCATTAAAGGTGGTAAACCTCGATACTTAATAAATTTTCACTAATTGTATTAAATAAGGGGATAATGATGGAAAACAGCAAAACAGAAATTGTTAAAGTTCAAATTGAAAACGATACACTTGAGCTTTTTTATGCTTTTCCCGACATTGATCACAAACAACCACTTGCAACAATTTTAGTGCTTCCCGCCTGGCATGGGCGAGATTCTTTTATGTGCGAAAAAGCTAAATGCTTTGCCGACCAAGGTTTTTTAAGCATTGCCGTGGATCTATTTGGTGACGCAAAAATTGGTAAAACTCGTGAGGAATGCCAACGTTTGATTCAACCGTTTGCCGAAAATCGCCACGCACTAAAAAAACGTCTTAGCCAACTTATCACTTTTTTACAAAATGACTCTCGGATAGATTCAAATAATATTAATGCGATCGGTTATTGTTTTGGGGGAATGTGCGCACTTGACATGGCGCGTAATAATTTAGGGTTAAAAGCAGCTATCAGCATTCACGGTCTTTTATTCAAACCTGATTACAACCTTCCAGATCATTATTCAGCCAAAGTTTTGGTTCTTCATGGACATAAAGACCCAATGGTTCCACATGAACAAGTCGCTGACTTTCAAAAGGAAATGAAAAAATCTGTAGATGATTGGCAGATGGTTGTTTATGGCCAAGGATTGCATTCTTTTACTTTACCCGCAGCAAATGACCCTACAATAGGGACAATTTATAATCCGCTGTTAGACCAACGAACAACAAAGTTTGTCAATAATTTCCTGGAAGAAATTGCGCCATAATCTTAACCGTCTTTTCCTGACGTGTTACTAAATTCGCTTTTACAGTTGTGTTAGATGTATTATCATTCGCACCTACGCAGATAAAGAACTTTTATTACCCGCACTCGCAATAATCATTTTACCTTTATAAGTCAGGTTTTTAATGGTATCTCTCATCATATCTGCAGCCAGACCACTTAGTTGGCAAATATTCCAAGATATATTAACTAAGCTTATTTCCTTTATTTCAGATATCATTTTTAAGCTTTTGACAAGGTTATAGATACTTATATGTTGAGGAGCTATCTTAAATGGTAGAATGTGTGTTTGAGAAGAGACTAATTGAGAAATAATGCTTGCAACAAGCGTTCCGTGCTCATAATCAGGAATGTTTTTTGGCTCTACTGATGTATTTCTTGTGCCATTTGCCACATTCTAGCTCTGTTTTAAATTATTCTTAAGTAATGAATGCTCTCCATCAAAACCAGAGTCAACGACAGCTATTTTGTTATGAGAAAAATTATAATTGCTATTTCCACAATCATTTTCCTTATAAAGAGCTTCTAAAGGAGATAATCCATAAGCATTAAACGCACATAATAAAAGCAGGATCAAATAATGCATTTTCTATTTCTCGTATTAACCTCAGTTATAGATAAAAAATTTAAAAGCAAAAGTTAGCAAGCATTTTTACAGCTGAAACTTTCAATTTTTTTCAATTACTGGGAATATTGAACATCTATAATGCATAGATAATTATGTTTTATAAAGAATCAGGGGGGGGTATATTTTATGTTAAAAAAACAAAACATTCATCATTGTACTCACAAAGACCTGTATTTTTTCGTCTTTGCGAGGAACAACATGATATAGTAATCCTAGTAAAATCACTTTAATCGACAAAAGCTTTGTCTTAAACTGATCCTAAAATCCATTCAACAATTTTACCTTTTGGTAATACACCAACTTTTGTTGAAACAGCTTGTCCGCTTTTAAAAAGTGTTAAAGTAGGAATGCTGCGAACACCAAATTGGGCTGGTACATTTGGATTTTGATCAATATTAATTTTAACAATTTTTATTTTTTCACCCATTTCTTTAGATACTTCTTCTAAGATGGGGGCAATCATACGACAAGGGCCGCACCATTCTGCCCAAAAATCAACTAAAACTGGAACACCGGATTCCAAAACATCCTGATTAAAAGTCGCATCGCTTGTATGATGAAGAGACATTATTACCTCTGCTTGTAAATATTCTTAATTATAATATAGCACACTAACTTATAGAAGAAAGTGACTTTATGCTGTCTGAGCATAACATTGTTTCTGGAACATAATGCAAAACAGGGCCTGCTGTCCACAATAAGTAGCATTCAATTTGATGTTCGGGATAAATTTGTTGCATAACCGTTGCATAATCTTCTAGTTGATTTAAAATTGCTGTCGGTGTTGAGGTAACATCTCTTGGAAAAGCAGCAGATGTTTTAAAATCCAGAATCTTAACAACACCATTATTTACCACCACACGATCTAAGCGTCTTAAATTTCCGTCTGGTGCCGCAATTTCCATTTCTGCCACAGCCTGGCCTTGGCAAAAAGGAATAAGTATCTCCGATTGAAGAGTTAGTAGAATTTCTTGTAAAGGAAGATTTTCTATCACAACTTGTTGATTGCGCAAATATGTTATGGCAGCCTCTTCGCGCATTAAATCTGGTAAATCTAATAGTAATTCAAACAATCGATGAATAATGATACCCCGCTGCATAGCCGTTGTTTGAGGAATAATTGGAACGTCTTCCTTTTGACTATATTTTCGATGCTTAACGGGTTGATGCAGCCAATTATCTTGTGCTTTTTTCACACAATGAGAAAGAGTATAATGGCCTTGGATTGCTGGCATATGTATCACCGGTGTGTATGATTTCAACCACTGATACCAAGAATCTTCCGGAATCTCTTTATCTCCATAGCCTGTTAAATAAAGGTGATCTTGTGCACGAGTTAAGGCTACATAAAATAAGCGTTTATCTTCTTGCTTTTCAAGAAACCCAACATTGCTTTTCAAATTTAATGTATAAACCGTATCGGTATCAGCACGTGGGCGCATAAGCACAAATTGCCCTTCCCCCTTTGCATCTAATTCCCACAATAATCGATCTGGCATTGATTTTTGTTTAAATCGCTCGATAATAAAAACAACAGGTGCTTGTAATCCTTTAGCGCCATGTACTGTCATTAATCGAATTTGATTTTGCGAGTTATCTGTCCCATCACGTTTAATTTCTTGATTATCGCGCTCTATTTCCCCTAAAAATTGTTGCAAAGTGATAGCTTGCCCTTCACAAAGCTTAAACGCATAACTTAAAAATTCAGCCAGAACATCATCCGCTTCAGAACCAAAACGACTTCTAAATTTCATCAGCCCTTGCTCTTTAAACAAAATCAAATGATATAAATGATAAGGGCTAAGGTAATCAACCTCTCTCAACAGCTTCTTTAAAAAATCATAGGCTCGTTGATAACTTATATGGTCACCGTGACGTTGATTTAACACCTGCCATAAAGATCCGTTGCGAGATGCAGCAAGGTTCAGCAGTTCCGACTCTGTTAAACCAATAAGAGGACTTTTTAACACGCAAGCCAACGCCAAATCATCAAGGGGCAACAACAAAAATTGCCCTAATACAATTAGATCTTGAACAGCAAGATGAGTGTTTAATAAAAATCGGTCTACCCCTGCCACAGGAATTCCTTGTTTTTTCAAAGTACGAATTAATGTAGACGCAACCAACCCTCGCTGCTTAACCAATAATAAAATATCTTGAGGTTGAATAGGTTTGCCGGTTGAAGGCAATAACATTTGGCTATCTAATAGATGCTGAATTTGCAAACTGACCTGCTCACAAACTTGGTCTAATTGTGTCTCAAGTCGACGAGATTGATTTGGAATTGGCCATGGCTCTAAGACCAACGATTGCCTTTCACCAATCACCGCTGGTAATAAATTCACACTTCCTTGATGATGAGAACGAAAGGGAAAATGCCGTGATTTTTGAGTATGAAATTGGATAGCCATTTGATGTTCAGGTTGATTGACAATTTGATCAACTACGCTCAGTATCTCTGGTGCTGATCGAAAAGAAACTTCCAGATCAATATCATACCAAAGTTGCCCAACAGCCTGGCATTGTTGTTGATAATCAGCACGAAAAGCAATAAAATCGCGCGGTGATGCCCCTTGAAAACTATAAATTGACTGTTTGACATCACCAACAACGAACAGGGTACAATGTTTGTTGTGGGGCGTTAAAAAATCTTGAGTCAACGCGGCAATAACGCGCCATTGGTCAGGGTTCGTATCTTGCGCTTCATCCACCAATAAATGTTGAATACCACCTTCTAATTTATATAAAATCCACGCAGAAATATCAGACTGTGTCAACAATAGAATCGTTTTTTCAATAAGATCATCATAATCAAGCATATTTTGCTGTTGTTTGAGTCGTTGATACTCTTGAAAAATCTCACAACCTAAATAAAAAATGCAGGTAGATTTTTGCGCAACCTGCCACGTTTCCATTCTTTTATTTAACAGATAAACCTGATTAGCTTGTCCTTCGCAGCTTATTTTTTGCCTCTTTAATAGCTCGCCCTTTTTAGTTAAGTAAAGAGCCGCATAATCGGAGAATAGATTTACACGCATCATTGCATCTGCTTGAAGCCAAGAAGTCAGCACTGGATGATCAGTTTCATGAGCCACTTGTCGCAAATAAGCCTCATCTGCAGGAGACAAAGTATATGTTTGGCTTAAATATCCTTCCACAAGATTTGGATCAAGCAGATTTTTCATAATTGGAAGGTCTAATTTTTGACACAATTCTGTTGTATAAGAATCTAAATTTGGATACTTTGTCAGCATGCTTCGAAAGTAGCGTCGATTGTCTAATAGTTCCTGTATTGCCGTTTGAAAAGAGGCGTCTTTAAAATAAGAAACTAAGATCTGGATAATACTTTGATCATCTTGCCCTAAAACGTGAGCCAATGTTTGTCGTTTTGCTTGATCTAAAAGATCATCTGCTTGACGTTCATCCATTACCTTTGGGTTGGGCGTAATCCCTGCTTCCAAAGGAAATCGATTCAACAACGTTTGGCAAAATCCATGGATTGTCGCAATCTTAAGCCCCCCTGGCGCCTCTAATGCCAATGTATATAATTGACGTGCGCGAACCAATTGCTCATTCGTTGGCTGCCCCGCTAAAAGAGTTGTCAATGTTTCCATTAATACATTGTCATTGTGAAAAACCCATGCTTGTAGAGCGTCAAGCAACCGTTGTTGCATTTCTGCGGCTGCGGCCGTGGTAAAAGTAAGGCAAAGAATATGCTCAGGATTGACCCCACTTACCAAAAGAGCAAGCAATCGATCAATCAAAACCTTGGTTTTCCCTGTGCCAGCCGACGCACTTACCCACGCACATGCCATCGGATTGGCCGCCAATTGTTGTTGGTAAATTGCTTGTGCTAACAGTGTTGTCATTGGTTTATGTTTCGTCTTTCGTAATAAGATTTAAAATGAGCTTTATCATAATATCTTTATCGCCTGGATCGCTTCGCGCCACAAGTAGTGCAAGCGCGACCAAACTTTCCTGACTTATATGGGACATAGAAAGACCATAAGCTGCAAGATATAAAAGCAACAAAAAACTTCCAATTCGTTTGTTACCATCGACAAAGGGATGATCTTTCAATGTAAAATAAAAAAGATGCGCTGCACGTTCATACACAGACGGATAAAGAAGCTGCCCATCAAATGTTTGATGAATTCCTCCTAAAATTTGATCTAGCCCATGCTCTCGTCGATTACCAAAAAGAGATGATGCTTCTTTTTGTTGAATAAGATTTTCTTTAAGTTGATGAATACTTTTTAAACAAAATTCGAATGAAAAATGGTCTTCAGAGTTTTGATGCTTTTGTAAATAGGGAAGTCGATCTTCATCAAAAGCATTTAAAAGCAGCCAAGATTTTGCATAAGAATGAATAATTTCTAAAGCGGCGCCGCCAATATCATCAACGTGACCGTGAGACAAAAGAGTTTGAGTCAAAATATCTAAGCATCGAGATATTTCATCAAGACCAACAGTTAATAAACGTTGATTGTTAACTGTGTAACCTTTTATTAAATAGTCTTTTAGTAGATGAGACGCCCAGCGACGAAACTCAATGCCTCGCTTGGAATTGACACGATAACCAACAGATAGAATTGCATCTAGATTAAAGTGCTCAATGTTGTAAGTTTTACCATCAGTAGCAGTTGTTGCAAAAAATGCAACAGCTGAATTTTTGTCTAATTCTTCTGTTTCAAATATTCTTTTTAAATGGCGCGAAATAACAGATTTATCCCGTCCAAATAGTTCTGCAATTTGATTAAGGCTAAGCCAAACCGTTTCGGTATGCGTATCTAGATGAACAGCAAGAGAAATCAGTTCATCTGATGAAGAAAAAGTAACAATATTTTGTTTTTTGCTCATAAGAGAGCCCCCACATCTATCAGTATTATCATCGACCTATGCTTTGCTCTTTACAAAGCGATAGTTGAAGTTTTTCTAATTCTTTATATTATTATATATTTGATTTGTCATCGATTCTTTCTATTTATCCCAGGAAAGTTAGATCAGTTTATAAATTTTTTTATTTTTTACAGAAACTAAACGGCTATTTTCACGTAGATGAAACATTAAAAAACATCTTAATTAGGATTAGTAGAAAATTTTGAGAGATTTTACTTAAATGTCTTCTTCATCCAAATCGACCGCCCTGTCTCCGTTTATTAAAAAATCTGTCGCAATTGTCCTGATAGGAAACTTTTTAGATTTTTTTGATCTTATGCTCGCAACACATTTAACGCTGGTGTTAACAAAAGTATTTATTCCGCCCCATTCTTCATTAACACCTATTTTAACAGTATTTACTTTTTGCTCGGCCTTTTGCATTCGACCGATAGCAGCGATATTTTGGGGGTATATAGGTGACACAATTGGCAGAGTCCCCGTCTTAATTTCAACCACTTTTTTAATGTCAATTTCTTGTATATTGATCCCCAATATTCCCCCTTTTGCAGAATGGGGAATGATTTCTGCGATGTTGTTCTTAGGATTGCGCTTGCTTCAAGGGTTTGCAGCAGGTGGTGAATGTATTGCCGCAGATGTTTTTATTACGGAAACGGTGCCCAAACCAAAAGTCTATTTTTGTAGCGCATTAGTCGAAGCTACTTGTTCTTTAGGCGGGCTTGTTGCTTGTGGTGTTGGGGCAATATGTATTTCTCTTTCACCTGACAATGGATGGAAGATACCCTTTTATATAGGCTCAGGCGTAGCTGTTTTAGGAACGGTTGCTCGTAAAGCCCTTAAAGAAACACCTGATTTTTTGAAAACTCTTGCACACAGAGCAAAGAAAAAAGGGGCTGGGGATTTATACGCAGCCATAAATTTCAAAAATAGAAATATTCCCGCGTTGTTTGCCCTTTATCTATTTCCAGCTGTTGGTTTTTATTTTTCTTTAGCCTACTTACCTTCTATTTTAGAATCTCAATT
>DYSP01000036.1 GCA_020718185.1 Candidatus Odyssella sp.
TCTTTGATTTTCTTTGATTTTCTTTGATTTTCTTTGATTTTCTTTGATTTTCTTCTGTTTGTTGGAAATATAAAATACACTGGCAAATTTTTTCCCTTTACTTTAGGAAGGACTAATTTCAGTTCTGGATGAGAGATTGCTGAAAAAATAGGCAACTCAGCAATACCATATCCGTGCAAAGCAGCATTAAGCATCCCTGACAAAGAATTCACAACAAAATAGGGTTTACGAGGTGCATTATAAGGTGTTTTTCCTGTGTTAAAGAGAAGATTTATACTTCGATGCGACGTATAAGTTTCTTGCCCTTTATAAGTTACTAAACGATGTTGATCTAAATCTTCTGCTTGTCTTGGAATTCCATATTTTTCTAAATATTCAGGACTTGCAAAAAAATATGAATGGGCAGGAAATAATTCTTTTTGAACAAGATGAGGTTGATTATGAATAAAACTACCTATTCCTACATCAAAATTCAAAGGGTTTACATTATCTGAATCAATATGAATTTTAATATTGATGTCAGGGTAAAGTTCAAGAAAATCCTTAAGAATATGAATTAACCATTCGGCACCAAGATAAGGAAACGCAACAATATTGAGGTCACCCGTGATTTTATTTTCATCTTCTAAAAAACTTTTGAGAAAAATCTCATTTTCCAAAATAATTTTTTTAGCATGTTGGAATAATGTTTCCCCTTGCGTCATTAAGTCTACCCCGCGCGCATGTCTAATAAAAAGGTCAGTCCTCAGGCGATATTCAAACAAATCCATTGCTCGGCTTAGGGCTGATTGTGACGTGTTCAATCGTTTTGCTGCCTCTGTTAGACTTCCTTCTTCCGCGACGATTGCAAACTTTTTCAGTAATTCTAAGTCCATTAACGCTGAACTCTTTTCGTATTTTTTCTATCTTACTGCCAATTTCCTTAATTTTATATGAATTATCATTATATTTTTCCTTTATCTTTTTTCAGTGAAAGAATAAAGATTACCTAAAATAAGACAACGTTCATGTCCTTGAATGTCCCATCGTGTGCTTAACAAGTGAAGGCCGTGACGTTCAAAAAAGCGTTGCACCAAGTGTTTTTGGGTGTGTCCCACTTCTAAAAAAAGCTGACTTTGACTGGTCATAAATTTTGACAAATCTTCTGCTAGACGTTCGTATTCTGCAAGGCCTCCCTTTTCAGCAAATAACGCAGATTCTGGGTCGTGAAGTGTTTCTGCTGATAGCACTTCATCAAGGGCAATATAAGGTGGATTACACAAAATAACATCAAATGTTCCCTGAAGAGCTGTTGCCCAATCCGAACAAACAAAATGACATCGATTTGCCATGTGGAGGTTAATTGCATTAGCTTTAGCAATCAATAAGGCTTTATACGATTTGTCAATCGCAACACCTACGGCATTGGGGTATTCACTTAAGGCTGCTAAAATTAAACAACCAGAGCCAGTTCCAAGATCGAGGATTTTAAGCGGGCGTTCTTTTTCCAAAAAATGACTCAGCAATCCTTCAATCAAGCTTTCACTGTCGGGGCGAGGGTCAAGTGTATCTTTGGTAACCATAAACGATAGTCCCCAAAATTCCTTGTGACCAAAGATTTTTGCAAGAGGTTCTTGTTGACATCGACGTTCGGTTAACTCAGCTATTTTATAGAGTTGCTGTTTTGTCAGGAATTGTTCAGGGTGAAAATAAACAGCTTCATACGAGGTTTCTAATACATGTGCAATAATTAACCGAGCTTCTTTTGCAGCATTGACAATGCCTGTTTGACGCATACGTACACATAAAGCAGTAAGGCTTGTTTTAATCGTCTCAGTCATGCGTGCATCCGCTGTTTATTTAGATTAAGAATAATTTTGGCACATTCAATCAATAGAAGCTAGACTATGTGAGTGAAAAATGAAAAAAGCCCTCTTTTGATTAACTATGCTTCAAAATCAGGCCATACAATTGGACACATCATTATTGCAACGTAAAAGTTAGTCTTATAAATTCAAACCTTGCAATAAACATCAATTCATATAAGGGGTTTTTCTCATTTATCCTTGTTTTGTGGATTTATAAGAACGCGAAGTGTTTTTTACCGGTTGATGTATATTATAAGTCGTTTTTCGTTTGTTAACATGTTGATAGTCGTGTTTTTGGTGTCGTACTGTTTTTTTGGTGATTAGGCTTTTTTTGATACGATTTAGGGGTTAAGTCAGTCACTGGTATAGCTAAAGCAACATAATTATATCACATTTTATGATGCAGTTTTGATCGAAATTTCAAGCCTCAAAATCCGCGAATAGTTAGTCTCTTTAAGGATTTTGAGGTGCCGAAAGTTCGACAAAAATCAATCTAGAAAATTGATGAAATTATGTTGCTTTAGCTATAATAGAGATGAATCGTTAGTTTCTTGCACTAGAGATTGATGCATAGATTCTGTTGGCTCCCAATCAAAATCATGAAAAGGATTTGAATGTCGAGTGGTATGTCTAATAGTTAAGGTAAAAATTGTTCCTTTAAAAGGCGTTCCTCAAGGTTGTGATCTGGATCAAATAAAAGTTTATATCCATGGGATTTATCTTGATGCACGCTCACTTCTATTACATTACTAATAAGCGAATCATCAGCAGCAACATTGACAGGGCGTTTTTCTGCTTCCAGAATTTTGAATTTAACTTGGGTGGTATCTGGCAACAATGCACCTCGCCAACGTCGTGGACGAAAAGGGCTAATAGGGGTAAGTGCCAGTAAGTTAGTGCCAATGGGTAAAATAGGACCATGTGCAGAAAGATTATAAGCAGTGCTACCGGCAGGAGTAGCAATCAAAATGCCATCACAGACAAGTGAATCAAGACGGACAACGCCATCAATTTCAATCTGAATTTTCGCGGCTTGAGATGATTGACGAATAAGTGAAACTTCATTTAATGCAAAATCGCTCAATTTTTCCCCTGTCTCAGTAATACATTCCATAATTAAGGGATGAAGAACGGTGAGTGTAGCAGATTCTAACCGTTCAAATAACGTTTCGGGGGCAGGAGAATTCATCAAAAATCCAATGCTACCACAATTGATGCCATACACGGGTTTATTTGTTTTATGATACTTATGAAGAGTGTGAAGAAGGAAGCCATCTCCACCAATAGCAATAATCACATCGGCTTCTTCTACGGTGGTAGAACGATAACGAGATAAATACTGTTGGCCAATTTTATGTGAGGCGGGCGAGTCAGAGATTTGTAAAGATAATT
Source organism: Candidatus Odyssella sp. (assembly GCA_020718185.1). Lineage (GTDB taxonomy): Bacteria > Pseudomonadota > Alphaproteobacteria > Paracaedibacterales > Paracaedibacteraceae > Paracaedibacter_A. Next base: position 3,240 of record DYSP01000036.1, read on the forward strand.
TTTGCATTCAATTTTTGTATCTAAAAGTTAAGACTGCAGAACTTAAGTTTAAGATAACAAAATTAGAAAAAAATTGAAATTCTTTCTTGACAGATTTGAAGCGGATAAGATATATAATGATCTACGTTCTGCGTCAGTAGAACTAGGTATGGGGGTGTAGCTCAGTTGGTTAGAGCGCCGGCCTGTCACGCCGGAGGTCGCGGGTTCGAGTCCCGTCACTCCCGCCACCATATATAAAATAGGGACTCTTTCCCAAAAAAAGATCAAGAGTACTATTCACACCACACTTTAACTCTTAAACGATAATTTTTAAAGCCGTAAGCGCGGCGTTGAATGAGTTTGATCTTACGATGAAGCCTTCTATAATGCCATTGTTTTTGGCATAGTTCCATATGATATTTTTCCTGCTAGAATTTTGAGATAAAAGAAACGATAAGTTTTAAGATGATCTTTCTAATTGAAAAAAACACAATATTACAAGAAGCATTTTAGAAGGGTGTTTTTATATTTTGATAAAAAAGCGTCATCTTTTGATTTCAACAAATGTACAGAAGCTAGAAAGATGAATCCTCGGATTTTGCCCGAGGATGATAAGGAAATAAACACATTTCTTTAATATTGTACTGACATCAACTTATAAAATAAATTTCGAAAGATCTATATCTTTTGCAAGTTCGCCCACTGAATCTTGAACATTATCACCATTAATCGTGACAACTTCACCAGCCATTTCTGGTGCTTTAAAACTCAATTCTTCAAGCAATTTTTCCATGATAGTATGAAGACGACGCGCCCCAATATTTTCTACATTTTGATTCACAGAAGTCGCAAGACCAGCAATTGCTTCAATCGCATCTTGGGTAAACTCAAGTGTGAGATTTTCAGTCGCCATCATCGCTTTTGCTTGGGTTATAAGGTTAGCCTCTGGTTCTGTCAAAATGCGAATAAAATCATCTTTAATCAAGGCATTAAGCTCTACCCGAATAGGTAATCTCCCCTGAAGTTCAGGCAGCAGATCGGCGGGCTTTGCAATATGGAACGCCCCAGATGTAATAAACAAAATATGGTCTGTTTTAACTGTCCCATGCTTTGTTGCAACATTTGTTCCTTCAATTAATGGTAACAAATCGCGTTGCACACCTTCACGGCTAACATCTGACCCTTGTCGTTCGCTGCGCGCACAAATTTTATCAATTTCATCAATAAAAACAATCCCATTTTGTTCAACAAGCTCGATTGCTTCGCGAATAACTGCTTCTTGATCAAGAAACTTATCTGCTTCTTCTACGCTTAAAATAACCAACGCGTCGGGCACTTTAAGTTTTCGCGTTTTCATCTTGGTTCCAAAAGATTTACCAAGAAGATCTCCCAGATTTAACATTCCCATTTGCGCTCCAGGCATCCCTGGAATATCAATTGATGGCATAGAAGTTGATGTATTTTCTGCCACATCTATATCAATTTCTTTATCTTGCAGCTGCCCTTCATGCAGCATTTTCCGGAATTTTGCGCGCGTTTCAGGACTTGCAGATTCACCCACCAATGCATTTAAAAGTCGCTCTTCTGCATGACCTTCAGCTTTGACTTTGACAGCTATCTGCTGGCGTTCGCGTGTCATATGAATCGCAACTTCTGTCAAATCTCGAATAATTTGCTCAACATCACGACCAACATAACCAATTTCAGTAAATTTTGTTGCTTCAACTTTAATAAATGGTGCCTGAGCAAGCTTTGCAAGACGACGCGCAATTTCTGTTTTTCCAACGCCGGTTGGCCCGATCATCAAAATATTTTTAGGAAGGACTTCATCTTTTAATTCTTGATGCACTTGCATGCGACGCCAACGATTACGCAAAGCCACAGCAACAGCACGTTTAGCAGCATCTTGACCCACAATGAATCGATCAAGTTCACTTACAATTTCTCGGGGGGTTAAGGCTGTCATATATCTAAACTCTCTAGAACAATATTATTATTCGTGTATACACAGATTTCAGCGGCAATACCAAGTGCTTTACGAGCAATTTCTTCAGCCCCAATATTATCAATATCAATTAAAGCCCTAGCTGCTGATAAAGCAAATGATCCGCCTGAACCAATCGCCATTAACCCATCTTCAGGTTCAAGCACATCACCCGTTCCTGTTAAAATAAAAGAGACACTTTTATCGGCAACAATCATCATTGCCTCTAATCGTCTTAAATAACGATCAGTTCGCCAATCTTTAGCCAGCTCAACACATGCACGTGCCAATTGATTTGGATACATTTCTAATTTAGCTTCTAAGCGCTCAAACAACGTAAACGCATCCGCCGTTGCCCCAGCAAAACCAACGAGCACTTTACCACCAGCAAGACGACGAACTTTACGAGCTTGCGATTTAATGACAGTTGCCCCCAGCGTGATTTGGCCATCGCCAGCAACAACAACTTTATTTCCCTTGCGAACAGAAACAATTGTTGTTCCACGCCACCCAGAAGCGGTTGTCGTCATGTGATTATTCATGACATTTCCTTTCGGTATTATTTCTATGATCAATCCTCAAATGAATTGACTATATATTGCATCCTTATCTTTCAATTGTTAAATTAATTCAGAAAGGTAAAAATACAATGTTATACGATTCTTCTAACATATTTGCGCGGATTTTGCGCGAAGAAATTGCATGTGATAAAGTTTTTGAAAACGACCATGTACTTGCTTTTAAAGATATTAGTCCGCAAGCGCCACAGCACATTCTCATTATCCCCAAAGGTGATTATTGCAATTTTCATGATTTTCATGAAAACGCACCGGCTTTGTTAATAAATGAGTTCTATCGAACCATTCGACTTGTTATTCAACAATGTCATTTGGAAAAAAACGGCTATCGATTAATTACCAATTGTGGAGTTGATAGCGGGCAAATTGTTGATCATTACCATGTGCATTTATTAGGTGGGAAGAATCTTGGTTCTTTAATTGTATCATAGAAAAGAGAAAAATTTGACACCTTTCTCATTTTCCACTGGACAATAGAATAGATTTTTTCTATACAGGTTGTGTGGCTAATGCCCGAATAGCTCAGTTGGTAGAGCAAGGGATTGAAAATCCCTGTGTCGCTGGTTCGAATCCGGCTTCGGGCACCACTTCTTTTTTTATTACTCTAAAGCTTTTCTGATTTTTGGATTTAATGAATCGTTATCTCCATGCCCAATACCGATGAAAAATAGTGGAAACTCAGTCTCGCTTTCTAATTCTAAAAATGTGCGTATATTGCTATCACTAAAAGCACCACTCACCCACGTATGAAGGCCAAGTCCAGAAGCTGTTAGTAAGCATGTTTGAGACGCATGTCCCATATCAAGTAAGCACACTCTGTAACCTCTTGAATGCGGGTATTTCCACCAAGATTTTTCAAATTTTGATGTTAAAAATAATCCAACAGCAATTCCTTCTGCAAAATATTGACTACAGACTAATTCAACCACTTTTTGTTCAAAAAAACCGGTTTTAACTAAACGAAGACGGTGGTTTATACAATCATAATGATAAACACCTGCTTCTAGCCCCTCAACACGTAAGACAACAATATAAACTTCTTCTGGATGCAGCCCTCCACCCGAAGGAAAGGCTTTGCGAATTCCTAACTGTTGTAACCCATCCAAATCTGGCCATTCTTTATGGATATTACCAAAGCTAAAATATAGCAATGTGCTAAGTTGAGAAAGAGTGATGAGCTCACTATGGAATGAGCGACATGTTTTGCGTTTATAAAAAACATCAATAAGATCCGTTGTTTTTAACAAAGATACATCCGCGGTGGGTAATTCTATATTCGCATTACTAAGGACTATTGGAAGAGGGTTTTTAGCAATCATGGCACAGTAATCAAGATAACTTTCTGTCCACTGTTCAGCCGTTAAAATATTTTCTGAGATATCGCTCGTACCTTTGTGAAAAATATGTGAAAGCAAATCCCATCCCCACTCACCTTGAGATATAGGAATAGTAGACAAAAGATTAGCACCTAGAAGTTCTTCATCAATCGGCGATGGTTGCGTTACTTTTCCTTGTGACCATAATTTTAATCGCTCAAAATACGCATCTTCAAGCGCAAATTGTTGGTGATTTTGATAATCCCACACAACAAAATCGCCGTCTTTGAACAAGAAAAAAAGATTAGGATTTATATGCATAATGAATGCCTTATTATTATTTATTGATTCTATTATACGCATCCTCTTATCAATTGAAAATAGAATTTAATTGTTTGTCACGGTGGTGACTGCTGAAAAGAATTACTCAAAAGAGTTAGCCTTTCAAGGATAAAGAAGGGCACTATTTTCATGAAAAACTTTGGAATTTATTTTTTAGTTTTAATTTCAAACATATTGCTCTAGAGATCAGAGCTTATCAAAAATTCCACTGCGGCTGAAATATCAGATATAACTTTTAGGATACGTAAAAAAGTCATAAAAATATGTTAGCTTTTTTAATTCTCTACATATATTGATTTATTTTGATAATCAAGAAATCTATCTTGACACGAAGAATTCTTAAAATATTTAAATATCCCCTTGAAGCATATACACAGCCACAATAGCAAATATAATACACAAGACAATGGATGTGATAACAACACCCTTTATTTCAGATGCTTTTATTTGTTTCATACTTAATTCAGTAGATTTATAACGCATCGGTGTTCTCTCACATAACAAGGTATAAGGGGGTAACACAACTTGATTGAGTTAATGATAACCTTATATTTATTTCTATCAACTGATTTTTAAAACTTAAGAAATCTTAGTGAGTCATCATAACAATAACTTGAATAAAAAATAACGCTAAGAACTAATATCTTATGTAACAAAACTCTTAATCAAAATTATTGCTGAACTTGTAAAAAATATTATGATCTGATAAAAAACAAAGTATACCTACCGTGAGGAAATAACATGAGCATTCAATCAAATAGGGAATCGCAAGTTCTTCCTCCCTACGTTACGATCAAACACGTAAATGATATTAATCCTATCCTTCAAACAATGACTAACCCATTTGTTTTTCCTTTATCTGAGGAAGATCAAAGAGATATTCAAATATTGATCTCCAAATTTGACGAAGAAGAAAACTGCTCTGGTCTTGCTGCTCCACAAATTGGTATTCAAAAACAAGCAATCGTTTTTGCTGTGGTGGATTCAGATGCTCTACGTCAATGGCGTCCCGATGCAACAGAATTTATGCCAAAAACAATCTGGCTTAACCCTTCTTACGAAGCTATAAGTAATGCTATTCAGGAAGATTATGAAGCTTGTTTTTCCGTTGAGGGATTTGCGGGAAAAGTACCACGCTATCATAAAATTAGCTATGAGGCCTATACATCGGCAGGAGAACTAATTCAAGGTGAAGCGACAGGATTTCTTGCACGTGTTATTCAACATGAAATTGATCATGTTCATGGCATTCTGTTTATTGACCGAACGAATCCCGAATCAATTATGTCGATGGAGGCTTATCGTCAAATGCGTGCTAAAGCACTTGCTAAAAAAGAAAATTAATTTGGGCTTCTTTCTAGATTTTATTCACAAAGGTGGAGGAAATCTAGAAGAAGTAATGAAAACATACATCATCAAATATTAATAAGTGATGAATGAATTATTATTTTTTCCGCAAAGGCATGTCAAGATCGTCTCTTAGTTATAATTGCTTTTGTGGATATGAAAGTATTCAATAAACGAGGCCATTATCTAATGATTCTTTTGAGGCCTTAACAGTATCAATGCGATCCTCAAATCCTCATTTATAATTAAAGCATCATAAAATGTGACACAATTATGTTACTTTAACTATATCATAGGTATACTTAGAGATTTTTTAGCTTTATATTCATGAAAATTTGACGATTAATTAAGGAAAATATATGAAACTCACCATCCATTCACCTGCACCAAATTTTACACTTATGACAGATACAGGATCTTTTGTTTCTTTAAGCGATTTTCGTGACAAAAATGTTGTCTTATATTTTTATCCTAAAGATGATACTTCAGGATGCACTGCACAGGCATGTCAATTTCGCGATATGCTGCCCGATTTTTCAGATAGTGATGCAACTATTCTTGGTCTTTCGCGTGACTCAGTAAAATCACACCAAAAATTTCGTGATAAACACCAGCTGACTTTTCCTTTACTGATAGATGAATCAGGTGAGGTGTGTGAAAAATACGGGGTTTGGGTTGAAAAGTCTATGTATGGGCGTAAATATTTCGGCATTGAGCGTACAACATTTTTAATAAATGCTGAGGGGATTATTCAACATATTTGGTCAAAAGTGAAAGTACCGGGGCATGCAGAAGTCGTTTTAAAAACAATCAAGGAAATGAAATAATGTTTCAGTATTATTTAAGTCTTTCTCTACCTAAGAAATAACTATGGATCATCTTGTTTTGTTTTTTGATGTTAATGGAACGATTGTTGCGCTTGATTCGGCGCAAGAAAAAACCATTGAGATAACATTGTTACAGGAGTTGGCGAAAACCTATACAGCTAGGTGGCATGAATCAGTAGCAGAACCAATAACATATGCAAAGTTTGTGCGGCATTATTTGTTGCGAGGAGAAGAAAAAACAGATTTATCTTTAAAGCAACAACGACAGCAAAAATATGCCGATTTTTTATCTTATTTAGAACAACATCATAAAAATATATACGAAGACGTTTATCGCGATTTTGTTAATTTGCGCGCCACTTTATTGAAGAATAAGGGCCATTTATTTGCTTCTTTTATCAAGTTATTATCAGAATTACAGATTCGCCAAATTCCATTCACACTTGTGTTGAGATCTTTTGGTAATGATATTCCTGCTGTTCGACAAGAGCTTAATGATCATTTAATTGAAATCAAAGACGGTGGCTATTTTAAGGGACCTACACTACATCTACAATCCCGGCAACTACAATGCCCTCAAGAAATTATTCAGTCATTGCAACCTGGTCATCATCAAGCCTGGAGAGATGATTGGGATTATTGGCACAAAAATCATCACGAAGGCTCTTATGGAAAACCCTTTTATCTATCAGAAAAGCAACCGTTGAGTCTTTTCTTTGATGACAAAGCTGTTGAAAAAGATATCGTTCATATTCAACGAGTAGATATGAATGAAATGTCAAAAGAAGAAGCTATCTTGAACAAGTATCTTTTTGTAGTAGATACCTTGCAAGCCATTCGAGATGAAAAATATTTTTGTGATCTCGTGTTTTCTAAAATAAAAAAGGAAGGTTTTAACCTTCCTTTTTTAGACAATTCATTCTAACTTTTCAGCTATGCTGATAAGTTTAGATTAGAACTTGTAAGCAACGCCAAGTGTAGTTGCTTGTGATTTTACTTTACCAGTTGCTGGTAAAGAATTACCGATGTCATAAACATATTGCAAACGAACGCGAACATTTTTTGTCACTGCGCCTTCGATACCAACACCTGGAGCAAAGCTAACTTTACGCTTTTTGGTGTTTGTCGCAACGCCTGGTGCGCTATTAGCAGTTCTGTATTGAGTTGAGTTCATGCCAAGACGAGCATAGATCATTGTGCTTGGGCTAAACTTTTGACCAATAATGAAAGCTGCATTAATTATGTTGCGGCGTTCAATGCTTCCTGTGGTTACAACACCAGCATCGTTAACTGTAATAGTTGCTTTACCACCAGTAAATGTATAACCTAATTCACCACCAACATATGTGCAACCACTTACATAACCATAACCACCATAAATACTACCTTCAAAACGGTTGCGGCCAAGGTTACCAGAAACACCGTTAAATGAGAATGGGGCTGTTAAGCTGTTTGCACCAACGCCTGCACCAAGATAAAAACCTGTTGTAAGATCTGCAGATGCTGCACCAGCAAATGTTGTAGCTGCTACGAGAGCCAAAGCTAATTTCTTCATTGTTAACTCCTAATTTTTTCGAACAGTTGAAAATCTCAACTAAATTTCACAGTCACAACTTAAGCCTATTTTTTTCTCTATACAAACAAAGTGCAACACACCAAAGGTAAAAAGAAAAGAATTGTGTTATTTATGCTACAAATATAAACAAATAAGCTAAAATTTTAATTTGTTAATGTTACATTTACATTTATAATGTATGTACTCGTGCAGAGCGCTTATGCAAGGGGCTCTATAATTGAAAGTGGCACATGTTAATAACACAAGAACACCAAAAAATAAAAGTTTTTACCGCTCTTGACGATGATGCCTTAATCCTTGATCAATTATATGGAGTTGAACGAGTCAATCAGCCATATTGCTTTACCTTAAACATGCATTCTCAGCAAATGGGAATTGACTTTGACGATGTTATTGGAAGTAACTTTGCTGTTGAATTTGAATATGGCACTAGCAAACGTTATTTTGGCGGCATTGTTGGTGAAATAGAACAACGACAGGGCACAGAAAACGATAAAGGGCGACAAACACATTATCAATTAAAAATTTATCCTCATCTGTGGTTGCTAAAATTTGGTGTTGATCATCAAATTTTTCAAAACATGACTACCGTCGATATTATTAAAGCTGTATTGCAAGATCAAGGCGTCACACAAATCGAAGATCGCACAACAGCTTGTGGTCACAATGAGCGAGAATACTGTGTTCAATATCGAGAAACTTATTATGATTTTGTTTGTCGTTTGATGGAAGAAGAAGGAATTTTTTATTACTTTGAACATGCACGTGATGGAGAAACAATGATTCTTCATGATGATTCATCATCTTTAAAAGCTGCAGAATCAACGAGCTTGCGTCAAATGGATGCAACGTCGGGAGAGCCAATTTATAATCAAATTATTAATATGAGCATTGCTCAGCAAGTTGTTTCTAAACGATATGCAACGGCAGATTATAATTTTAAAACAGCATCAACCAAGCTTTATAATAAAATTTCAGGAGAAGGTGCAGGTGGCCAGGTCTATCGTTATCCTGGCATCTATCTTGATTCAAGTGAAGGGGACGATGTTGCTTCTCATCGTGTTGAAGAGCTTGAGTGGTTTAAAAAAACAGTAAAAGGAACGAGTACAGTCCCAAAATTTGCAGCAATGTATACTTTTTCACTGACCAATTATCCACGACCAGATGCAAATGATGTTTATGTGTTATATGAGGTTAATCATACGCTAGAGGCAACATCAAATAAAGAACCCTACATTTATAAAAATGACTTTAAAGCATTTCCTGTGATGATAAGTTTTCGCTCACCCATTATCACGCCTAAACCCATTATTCCAAGTACACAAACAGCTAGGGTTACTGGTAAAAGTGGAGAAGAAATTTGGTGCGATGAATATGGTCGGATCAAAGTGAAATTTCACTGGGATCAAAAAGGAAGCGATGATGAAAAAAGTTCCTGCTGGATTCGAGTTGCTCAATTATGGGCGGGCAGTAATTGGGGTGGACTGTGGACACCGCGTATTGGAATGGAAGTCGTAGTCACTTTTTTAGAGGGAAATCCCGATCGCCCCTTAATTACGGGTTGTGTATACAACAGCGACCATATGCCCCCTTATGCAAAAGATGAGCCGACCAAAAGTACAATAAAATCAAATAGCACCAAAAACGGTGGTGCAAAAAATAATGAATTTCGGTTTGAAGATAAAATAGGTGCTGAAGAAATTTTCATTCATGCTCAAAAAGATAAAAACACAGTTGTTGAAGATAATCGGACTTTAAGAATTAATGATGGTGATGATACAACAGACATAATGTCAGGCAGTAGGCTTGTCACTCTGCATGCTGCAAAAACAGGAGATGATACGCTTATTTTGAGCAAGGGATCGCGAACAGTAAAATTGAATGCCGAAGGAGATAAAAAAGCCAACCATCTGTTAGAACTTACACGAGGTGATAATATCATCACGCTAACAGAAGGAGATTTTTTAATTACATTGGTAAAAGGGAATCAAACAGTTATTTTGCAGGCAGGCAATCAAACAATTGAACTACAAGCCGGCAATCAGACAATTGATATAAAAGGAACGCGAACCGTTACCATTCAAGATCCAGATACATTGACGAACCAAGATAGTTTTACCCAAACTGTAGGAACAGATTATAGTTTAACAGTAAGCGGCAGTTTGACAATTAAAGCCACGGGTGTTCTGAACATTACAGGGGATGATGACGTTAACATTACGGCGGGCGGAACACTCAACTTAAAAGCCGGAGCCGACGTTAAATCAACTTCAAGCGGAGCAACAGAGATAACCGCTTCAGGCGACTTTAAAGCGACAGGAGTGAATGCAACTGTAAAGGGAAGTGCAAGTGCTAAACTTGACGGTGGCGGTTCGACAACTGTTTCTGCAGGTGGATCCTTAACACTTACTGGTGCATCAATTAGTATTGGATAAAAAATGACAGCTGTAACAAATACAAGTACTTCGCCCGAAGAACAAGCTGAACCATTAGCACCTCCCCTTAAAGAAGGCATAATAGAGGTTAAAGATGAAAATAATATTCTGCGTCAACAACTTCCTTATAAACAAGGGATTATGGAGGGCGTAGGGAAATTCTATGACCAAGAAGGTAATCTTTTTCAAGAAGTTCCTTTTGTTGCAGGAAAAATCGATGGGCTTCTTAAGCAGTACGATCAAGATGGCGCTGTAGTTCAAGAAATATGCTTTAAGCAAGGTGTGATGGATGGAATCGCTAAGTTCTATACAGTAAAATATCTTTCTATGGAAGTTCCATATGTGGCTGGTCGACAAGAAGGAATGATGAAACTTTTTCTTGCCAACGGAAAAGTAAAAGCCTTAATGCCTTACCAAGCAGGAAAAAAACAGGGCAAACACCAAATTTATGATGATTTCGGGCAAGTTATCCGTGAAGAGATTTATGAAAAAGATTTATTACACGGGGAATGCTTTACTTATTATCCGAATGGTCATGTATTGATTCATGAAATTTATGAACAAGGATTAAAACAAGGTGATTGGTATATGTATTATGATACCGATGTTTTAATGCAGTATGGTCATTATAATAAAGGAGTATTGACAGAGCCGGTGCGTCATTATACGCCTCAAGGCAAAGAAAAATAGGTTATATTGCTCAGGTCATACCATTGGAAGATAATTCTCCTGCAAGTAAGGGCATTAAAGTAGATACTTCCAAAGTTTCACCACGAAGCTTTTGGATAGGGATTATACCGCTTAACGCCATATTGGGCCGTTCATGGTAATCCTCCCCAAATTAAAGGGAGATAAAAGTAGACACCTCAAAAGCTCCACCATGAAGCTTTTGGATAGGGTTATACCACCTAACGCCATATTAGGCCGTTCATTATTATAATGCCAGAGCCAATGGATGGCTTTCTCTTGAACCTCTTCAATCAACTCAAAGATGTCCTGATTAAGCCAATCATATCTTACCGTTCGATTGAACCGTTCAACATAGGCATTTTGCTGGGGATTGCCGGGTTGGATATAGGCAATCTTGATGCCATGCTTATCTGCCCATTCTTGCAATTTATGACCGATGTATTCAGGGCCATTATCGCAACGCAAGACCTTGGGTTTGCCACGCCATTCAATGATTTGATCCAAAGATCGTATCACCCGCTGTGTCGGCAAAGACAGATCAACTTCCATGCCCAAAGCTTCTCGGTTATAGTCATCAATCACATTGAATAGCCGATAGCTGCGCCGATCATTCAGCTGATCATGCATAAAATCCATTGACCAGACCTCATTAATTGTTGTTGGTACATAAAGAGGCTCTGGCGTTTCACGAACCAGCCGTTTTTTCGGCTTGATCCGCAGATTTAGCTCTAACGCTTTTTAGATACGGTAAACACGTTTGTGATTCCACTTGAATCCCCGAACATTGCGCAGATATAAGAAGCATAGCCCAAAACCCCAATTGCGCCATGTATAGTTAAACCAAATAACGATTTTACAATTGAGTAGCAAAGACATGATCGATC
>DYSP01000010.1 GCA_020718185.1 Candidatus Odyssella sp.
TGACAACGATTAAAAAAACACAAGTATTTTTAAGGTTTATATGCGTTTACCGTGAAGAGGACATTATGATTAATAATCTAAATAACCCCAGTAATGGATAAGAAAACTTGAAACCCTTCGGATTAACGGCTCTTTTCCTGACATCAGAACCCTAAAAATACTCAAATAGACTAACTATTCTGCGTTTTTTATGAACCTGATATCAAGAAATCGCTCGTTACTCCTTGCTTTTAAAGCATCCTTATCCATTACGGGGGTTAAATAAGTTCAAATTTTTATATTTTATGAGTTATTTTTTGATTGCTTCTTTGAAGCAACGTATGCACATGCACATTTGGTTCTGGCATTTGAAATTGTGACAGATGGTTTGGGTCGATCCATAACAAGGATGGTTGTTGTTCCATTAATGTTATATCTTTTTGCCATTTTTTCAAAATGTAGAATGAAAAGGTAATGTTTTTGTCTGAAAGTTGATGGGTGAAAGAGGTAAGAGGAGTTAAATCTTGGGTGCAAATATCAATGTTTAATTCTTCTTTTAGTTCGCGTTTTAATGCTAATGTCGATGTTTCGTTTGGTTCAACTTTGCCACCAGGAAATTCCCAATAACCCCCAAATTCTTTATTAAGTGGGCGTTGAACAATTAATATTTTATTGTCGGGAGCTGTTAAAATAGCAGCCACAACATTTATTATCTTTGTCACGTCGTTACCTAAAAGTCCCCCGACCGTAATCGGGGGATAAATATTTATGAAGCTGGTACTGGAGTAGGTGCAGCAGCAGCCGGTGCAGCTGGTTCAGGCTTGTCAGTCATTGGTTTGCCATCAAGACCTGTTTTTTCCACTTTTGCATCAGACGTAACTTTGTCTAAAACAGTTTTAGCAAATTTTTGGAAAGTGATTTGCTTTAATTCTGGTTCAAGTTGTTCGTATGTTGGTTGTGGAGCTGGCATTTTATCGTTAACACGAATCACAAAGAACAGTTTATTGCCACCCAATTCAACAGCAATAGGCTTGTCGATTAATGTAGCTTTGGCTGCTTTTGTTACTTCAGCGCCAATTGCTGGTGGAAGGGCGTCCATGCGAATGTAATCAACATCGCCACCTTCAACTTCTTTACCACTATCTTTGAGAGCTTTTAAGGCTTTTTCAAAGTTATTTTCTTTTTTAACAGCAGCAGCAAATTTCTTCGCATCTGCTTCAGTTTTGAAAATGGCTTGGCTAAGGCGAACTTGGTCAACTTTTGGAAGAATTTTTACAACTTCTTCGTAGGCTTTCTTTAGTTCTTCTGGTGTTTGCAACTTAGCAACTTCGCGTTCCAAAAATGTCTTTTGCAACATTGCTTCTTGGCATTCAGCAATACGGCGTAGAACTTCTGGATCTTTTTCAAGCCCTTGAGCTTTTGCTTTTGTTGTAATAATCGCAAGATTAACTGCATTTTGCAATAATGGCTCATAAATTTCACGAATCGGAGCGCCTTGAATATTTGCAGGAAGAGATTTTAATTGTTCTTTAAGCTGTGCAAAAGTAATTTCCAAAGTTTTGCCATCAATGGTAACCTTAGCAACAACGGTAGGATCAGTAATTGTAATAGAAGTATCAGCTGCAGCGGGAGCAGATGCTGCTTCGGTTGAGGCTTTTGTTTCGGCTTCAGGGGCTGAAAACACTGGTGTAGCCGCCGTTAATGCCAACAAAAGGCCTAACTTTTTAGAGAGATTTATGACCATAAAACTTAGTTCCTTAAAAAAAAGAATGTCCGACAATCGGGTTTTTTACCCAAATCGTTGTTTCTTTTTTAAAATAGATTTAAAGTATACGCAATACGTGAAGTCATTGACAATTTGAGTTAACGCAATAATAAACATGTAAATATGCTAGATATAGGGTAAAAACCCAAGGATATCAGTAGTTTTTGAGGCAAGGTAATGGTAGTAAACTTTTTTAAAAAATTTTTTGGATCAGCAAATGATCGTTTAGTAAAACGCTATTTTAAGACCGTTGAGCGGATAAATAAATTAGAAGATACGTATATTGCGATGTCTGATGATGAACTTCGGGCACAAACAGACCTGTTTAAAGAAAGACTCGCGAAGGGTGAAATACTCGATGATATTACAGCAGAAGCATTTGCTGTTGTTCGAGAAGCTTCAAAACGTGTCTTAGGAATGCGTCCCTTTGATGTTCAATTGGTTGGTGGGCTTGTGCTCCATAATGGTCAAATTGCTGAGATGCGCACTGGTGAAGGGAAAACGCTGGTAGCAACACTGCCTATTTATCTAAATGCCTTAAGTGGTAAAGGGGTAAATTTAATTACGGTGAATGATTATTTGGTTCAACGCGATGCCGCCTGGATGGGGAAAATCTATAACTTTCTAGGGATGAGTTATGGTTGTATTGTGCATGGTCTGACAGATGACCAGCGCCGTGAAGCATATAATGCGGATATTACCTATGGTACCAATCATGAATTTGGGTTTGATTATTTACGCGATAATATGAAATTTCGTTTAGGTGAAATGGTTCAACGTAAATTCAACTATGCGATTGTGGATGAAGTTGACAGTATTTTAATTGACGAAGCTAGAACGCCATTGATTATTTCAGGTGCGGCTGAAGATTCATCAGATCTTTATGCGCAAATCAATGTTTTTATTCCGCATTTAACAGCAGAATATTACGAGAAAGATGAAAAACAACGTTCAGTTGTAATGAATGAAGCGGGTATCGAAAAAATAGAAAGTCTGCTACGGGATGCGGGCCTTTTGAAAGGCGAAACCCTTTATGATGTCCAAAACATCGGTCTTGTTCATCACGTAAATCAGGCACTGCGTGCGCATGTTTTGTTTACACGCGACGTAGATTATATCGTTAAAGACGATAAAGTAATGATCATCGATGAATTTACAGGTCGTATGATGGACGGACGTCGTTATTCAGAAGGGCTGCATCAGGCGTTAGAAGCCAAAGAAGGTGTGACCATTGAAATGGAAAACCAAACTTTAGCTTCCATTACATATCAGAACTTTTTCCGTATGTATCCAAAACTTGCCGGTATGACTGGAACAGGGATGACCGAAGCTGGTGAATTTGATGAAATTTACAAGCTGGCTGTGGTTGATATTCCAACCAATGTTCCAATCGCTCGTGCAGATCATGATGATGAAGTTTACCTGACAGCTGCTGAAAAATATCAAGCGATGATTGAAAATATTCGTGAATGTCGGGCGCGGATGCAGCCAGTTCTTGTTGGGACGGCCAGCATTGAAAAATCGGAACACATTGCAAATCTGCTTCAACAAGCTAAAATTCCACATCAAGTTTTAAATGCGCGTTATCATGATAAAGAAGCTTTAATTATTGCTGATGCGGGTTATCCCGGCGCTGTAACCATTGCGACAAACATGGCTGGTCGTGGAACTGACATCAAGCTTGGTGGAAATCTCGATGCACGGATTACTAAAGAAACCGAAGGTGTAACGGATGAAGCTGAAAAGCAAAAAATCATTGATAAAATACGAGTAGAACTTAAGCATAATGAGCAAATTGTAAAAGAAGCTGGCGGATTATATGTTATTGGTACTGAACGTCATGAAAGCCGTCGCATCGATAATCAGTTGCGAGGTAGGTCTGGGCGTCAGGGTGATCCAGGAGCATCAAAATTCTATATTTCCTTACAAGACGATTTAATGCGCATTTTTGGATCTGAACGATTAGATGCTATGTTGCGTCGCTTTGGTGCAAAAGAAGGAGAAGCTATTTCCCATTCATGGATTAGTAAAGCTTTAGAACGTGCACAACAAAAAGTCGAAGCAAGAAACTTTGATATTCGTAAGCATTTATTACGTTATGACGATGTGATGAATGACCAACGAAAAGTCATTTATGAACAACGTCGCGATTTAATGGACGTAAGTGATATCAGTGATACAATTGCTGAAATGCGTCAAGATGTAGCATCGATGATTGTTCATAAATTTATTCCTGAAAACAGTCTTGCTGAACAATGGGATGGTGAAGGTCTTCAACTTGAAATACATCGTATTTTCTCTCTTCATTTGCCTGTTCTTTCATGGATGAATGAAGATGGAATTACTGAACGTGAAATTCTGCAACGCTTGTTAGCTTCTGTAGAAGAAGCTGCTTTACAAAAAGAACAAAAGCATGGCGATGAGATGATAAGGTCAGCCGAAAAATCAATTCTTTTACGCATGTTAGACCAATGTTGGAAAGATCATTTATTAAGATTGGATCATTTAAGACAGGGGATTCAACTGCGAGCTTATGCACAAAATAATCCATTGAATGAATATAAGCGCGAGGCATTTGTACTGTTCCAAGAAATGCTGCAACGATTGCGCGAAGAAACAATTTTGATTATCAGTCATTTGGAAATGCAAATTCCTGATCCATCTATCTTTGATTCTATCTTAGATAACGGTGTTAACTTTGATAAGCTTCAAGAACAAACGCCGGATTGGGCTGATATTGATTTTGAAGCAGATGCTGATGAACAAACGTCTGCTGGAGGGCAAAAATTTGTCCAAAGGCAAGAAGTAGATCTGAATAACCCAGCAACATGGGGGGGGACGCAGCGTAATTCCTCGTGCCCTTGTGGATCTGGAAAGAAATATAAGCATTGTCATGGTGCTTTATCCTGAAAATAAAGGGTGGTGTTTAAACGCACTACCCTATTTTTACCTTAATTTGAATCATGAAAAGTATATTTTGAATGAATCCTTCTTTTGATGCCCCCATAGCCAGTACGACTATTGGAAAAGATGATATTAATTTCAGTCTATCAGAAGTGAATTCTACGATTGCTGTTCCTAAAGGGGGGCTGTGGATTCGTCGGTTTTTGGCTTTTGTTGGTCCAGGCTATATGGTTTGCGTCGGGTATATGGATCCAGGAAACTGGGCCACCGATATTGCAGGTGGGTCAAAGTTTGGTTATACGCTTCTTAGCGTGATTCTTTTGTCCAATTTAATGGCTATTTTGCTCCAGGCACTATCTGCACGCCTAGGTATTGTCACAGGGTTGGACTTAGCACAGGCATGTCGGGCAACGTATTCTCGGCCTGTCAATCTTGTGCTTTGGTTATTATGTGAAATTGCTATTATCAGTTGTGATCTGGCAGAAATTATTGGCACAGCAATTGCTTTAAAATTATTGTTTAACATTCCTTTGCTTTGGGGGGTATTGCTTACTGCTCTTGATGCTTTTCTTTTATTAATGCTTATGAACAAAGGGTTTCGTTTTCTAGAAGCATTTGTGATTGCACTTTTAGTTATTATTGCTGGATGTTTTTTTGTACAGATTATTGCAGCGGCTCCACCGATTGCGGCTATATTAAAAGGGTTTATTCCATCAACTCAGATTGTTACTCATCCTGAAATGCTTTATATTGCGATTAGCATTATGGGAGCCACCGTTATGCCTCATAACCTTTATTTACATTCCTCAATTGTGCAAACGCGGGCATATGAGCGAAATGATGTAGGAAAGCGTGAAGCAATTCGCTGGGCAACAACGGATAGTACGATTGCATTAACGTTAGCATTATTTGTTAATGCTGCTATTTTGATTGTAACTGCTGCTGCTTTTCATGAGAATGGCCATCAATCAGTGGCCGAAATTGATCAAGCTTACGAGCTGCTCTCGCCAATTCTTGGCCTTGGCATTGCCTCTACTTTATTTGCAGTAGCTTTACTTGCTTCTGGTATCAATTCCACAGTTACGGCAACCCTTGCTGGGCAAATTGTGATGGAAGGGTTTCTTCGCTTGCGTCTTCCTCATTGGGCACGCCGCTTACTTACTCGTGGAGTTGCCATTATACCGGTGATTATTGTGACAGCAATTTACGGTGACAGTGGCACAGCACAGCTGCTCATTTTTAGTCAAGTTATTTTGTCAATGCAGCTTCCTTTTGCTGTTATTCCTTTGTTGTGGTTTGTCTGCGATCGTCAAAAAATGGGTAAATTTGTTCTTTCACGTCCAATGATTGTTTTGGCTTGGAGTGTCGCAATGCTTATTTTAGGACTTAATATCAAATTATTAGTGGATGTCTTCTTTGGTTAAAATAATCGATTGTCCCAAATGACTGATTGTGGCTCAGTCGTAGCTAATTGTGTGTAATCTGGATGAGCTGGGTTAATAAGGGCATTATAGTCGTTAGGGCTTGCAATAATGCTAGGAACAAGAAGAATAGATGTTCGCTTTTCCTGAATCCACGTATCACCAAAATGACGAGATGCCATAGAATTATTTTCACCCCATAAAGCGACTTTGTCGGCACAAATTGTTTCTATTTCAATAGTATTAGGAAAGGTTATTTTTATCCATACTTGCGAATTTGGAATGGATGCTCTGGATAAATGTACGAGTTTTTCTAGCATTGCCAATGAGTAGCTGGTACTGGCATAAATTACAGAAGTACCGGGTGAGTTCCATCGACCGCCATATAAAGAAGCACCTTTGCCATCCATCATGGCATGCCGTTTATCTGCTATGCGCCACAAACAGGAAGGTTTAGACAGGGATGCCATAAAATATTTTCCAAAGCAATTCTTCAATTTGTCGAGCGCCAAGTTCTGTTCGGCTTACTTGATAGGGGGTTTCACCATTGAGTTCGAGATGGGGAAATAAGAAAAAAGAGCGCACTTGTTCTGCATCATCGCCTAGTACGTAGTAAGCGGTGGCAATGACACGCGCCAGCCGTTCTATTTTCTCGCTTTCATCAGTTTTTAAAAACTCTTTGCGACGTTTAAACGTTGGTTCGGGAACCAATTCATAAAGATGACTGCGAGATTCAGCACGATCTTTGAATAGATGAGAGAGTACACAAAGACCGCTTTGTTTAGGAAGACCATGTTCAATAAGCAATCGTAGATCATTTTGCGAACGTGGAACATTACGAAGCACCGCTTCAGCTCCCAGGACTTGTGCAATTTTATCAATTGGAATCATAATATCGCTCACATAAGTATCATTTGATACTATATAATGTATTCATTTGATTCTAAAAGTCAAGGGATCTTGATTGTTTTTGTTTTAGCGTCAGAAATGCTTTCCTCAATATCTTTATTCCAGATAGTTGGATTGATAAAAGACTAAATCAAATCAGCTGGTGTTGGCAGTATATTGAAAGGGGAGGATACTACTGCACCCTCCCCTCAGTACATATATCATTAGTACGCTTCTACCTCTTGAGAATTACCTTCTAGCTGATTCATCGAATTCTTCGCGTTCTTTATTGCATTGCTGGCTGTATTAGCTATTCCACATGCTGTGCCAATTACTGGAACCGCGGCCGCACCAACACCAGTAGCAGTAAGTAAAACAGGAGCTGCAACACATACAAGTGGTTTAACGACCTTGCTTACAGTTTTGCTTGTACTTTTTACAGCACCTATCAGAATAGAAGTTGCACTGGCTTCTGGGTCATTGCTACCAACACTCTTAAGTGCTGTTTTATAACAGCCAGAATCTTCAAATGGCCCATCTTTATCTTTATAACCCTTGCAAGTAAGAAGTGCGACTGCACCTACTGCCCCATGACACATATTACCTCCTCCAGATCGGAAGCTAAATTTTCCACTCCAAACACTTGCTTGTTTACATAAAGCACTTTGTACTCCTGATGGTGTTGTTTCTCCTTTAGCTGATGCAACTAATTTAGAAACAACTGCAGAATCTGCTTCCTCTGCAAATGATGAAACGGTCATTACGGAACAACATATAGCAGTAACACAACACCCTTTTATAAAACCATTTAATACTGTCATTTTACTCTTCCTTTCATATCTTAACTGAGGCTACTTAGTAAGATATGGAGAGAAAGAATTAATTTATTATGAATATAGTTACTTATTTTTCTATATTGATCAAATCAAAGGTCGTTTTTAGTGTCTTTGCAGCTGCAATTATAATCCTTTGCAATTCTTCTGTACAATTAAATACATTCTGATATTTTCTAATTGAAGAGACCATTGTCTAATGGCCTCTTCAATAGCCATTTTGGGCAGGTAATTAACATGCATTTTAAACTACATCAAACGCTCAATACTGTCCTTATCATTTTTTGGACGCTATGGGTGCTGATTGTATTAAGTACGGATTGCTGTGATCTTTTTATTTATCAAGGTTGGCTTGCCCCTGAATGGCCTTTTGCCTCAAACAACCTGGAGGCAGTGATTAAGATGACAAGTCGTTATCACTTATCATCTTTTATCGCCGTTAGCCTTTTTGTTGTGATTGTTTTGTGGTGTAGCCTTAGTTTAGGGATATTTTTAAATGCTTTTTGGTATCAATCAAACCGTTATCAATTCCTTAAAATGGCGGGTTGGGGGTATCTATCTTTAATTGGATTAAACCTTTGTTTTTATATCGCTGATGAAATTTTTATTTTTTATGATTTTACAGATGGACTCACGAGTCGGATTAGCTTATTAATCTTATGCTATGCGTGTCTTTTTAATGAAATAAATTCTACGACCACTTTAGCCTAATGAGTCATCATTTTTATTATCCATCCCAAATAGTGCTCGAAAAGAAAATTTTCTTATACAAAAGGTACGATCTTATTAAAAAAAGTTTAATAAAAATGATTGAATTATGATAGGCTCATTTATAGGCGGCGGGGCATACAAAAAAGTATATACCCTCTTCGTAATCTAAAAAACGAAGAGTGTTAATTTGAACCATGAAGGATATATACTCATCATGAATGAAAAAGCGAATTTCTATCAATCGATCTTTGGGCTCTTTTTTTCGATTGACCTTCGCAGGGAGAGCCTACTCGCATTGTTGATCAACCGAAAAAATCGCCTCAAATCTCGATGCTATAAATCCTCATTTCCAATCACGAAGAGTATAAATAAGTGAGTATCGCTCTATCTAATCAACAAAATTCTTTGTCTTCTGAAACAATTAAGTCTGGTTTATGGGGGATTTCCTGGATGAGCTTTTTTTGGAGCGCATCTTCGTTAATGGTCTTTGCATTGTTGCCTACTTTTTTGACCGAAGAGCTTGGAGCATCTCACACAAAGCTGGGTGTAATTGAAGGTGTGGCTATTTTTATTGCTTTTTTATCCAAATTTTTATCAGGCGTTCTCAGTGACATTTTTCGAACTCGCAAACCTCTCATCGCCGTGGGGTCGTTCTTTACCATTATTGTTAAAGTTATTTTTGCTCTTGCTACCAGTATTAGCTGGATCTTTGTTGCTAGATCTATTGATCGGTTAAGTAAAGGAATTCGCTCTTCGCCAACAGATGCGTTAATTGCAGATTTATCTCCAAAAAGTGAACGTGGCAAAAGCTATGGTTTGCGTCAATCAATGTATACAATGGGTGCAGTGGCGGGGTCTTTTACGGCGGCTACGTTAATGTATTTTGGTAACAATAATTACCGTTTAATTTTCATGCTATCAGCAATTCCAGCTACTGTAGCTTTGATTATACTGCTGACAATTGTTAAACAACCTGCAATTCAAAATGAGCTGAAACCAAAAAATTCTTCTTGGCAAATTTCAGATGTTAGGTTCCTTCCCTCTAGTTTTTGGAAGCTACTCTTCATTTCCTTTATTTTGATGTTTGCCAGATTTAGTGAAGCTTTTATCATCTTGCGTGCTAAATCTGTTGGCTGGTTAATCCCCTTATTACCAGTTCTTTTGATTGCTATGGAACTAGTTCATGCTGCTGCCGCGTATCCGATGGGAAAATTATCTGATCGTTACACTAAAAAATCACTTTTATTAAAGGGAATAATGGTTTTAGTGGTTACGAACTTTGTCTTTATTCAATTCAGTTCTGTTATGGGTGTTCTTGTTGCTGCAATGCTTGCGGGGCTTCATATGGGGATAACACAAGGGTTGCTTTCAACGTTAGTTGCTGAATCGACCCCTGCGGAATTAAGGGGTACAGCATTTGCCCTGTATTATCTTTCTAGCGGTACTGCCGTTTTAATGGGCAATAGTTTGGCAGGGCATTTGTCCGATACTTTTGGCACTATGGGACCATTTATGGGCGGAATTATTTTTACAAGTATTGCCTCAATTTTCTTATTTTTTATGATTCGTGAGACAGGAAAAGTACGCGCCTATAAAGGTTAAAAATGAAGCAGGATATTGTATTTATTGGAACAGGCTCTGGATGGGGCGCACGCGATATGGGAACCGGCAAAGGTCCCCATACTCTTCTTAATAGTGTCGACCCTGAAGCGTCTTCTAGGCAAATTTTCTCTAGCTTTTCTCCTTATAATGTTCTTTTAAAGAACTTTCATGATTTTGAAAATTTTACGCCTCTTTTCCCATTAGATAAAGAAGCAAGCCTTATTCGCAAAAGCTATGTCAAACAAGCCTTAACTCATCATTATGAAGCAATGAAGACAGTGCTTACCAAAAAATTATTTCCTGTTGCCATTGGCGGGGATCACTCGCTGGCAATTGCTACGTGGTCAGCAGTTAACCATCATCATGGAGTTTTTGGATTAATTTGGATAGATGCACATTTAGATGCACATACATCATCGACAACACCATCAAATGCCATTCATGGAATGCCAGTCGCTCATCTTCTAGGGTATGGGGAGGCTGGACTTGCAACTTTTAGTGATAGAAGGCCAATAATTCTTCCTCAAAACCTTGTCTATATTGGCGCCAGAAGCTTTGAATTTGAAGAGAAGGAATTGCTTACCCGCCTGGGTGTTAAAATCTATTTTATGGATGAAGTTAACGCACGTGGATTTTCAGCTGTTTTTCAAGAAGCAAAAAAGATTGTGATAAAAAATACACCTTATTACGGTATTTCACTTGATATTGATGCTTTTGATCCCATCGAAGTGCCAGGAACAGGGGCAAAAGAACCAAAGGGACTCAAAGAAATTGAAGTTTTTCCAAATTTTTACAATTTACGACAAGATCCTTATTTGATATGCTTTGAGATTGTGGAATTTAATCCCGACCTTGATAAGGGAGAAAAAACACTCTCCTTTTTATGGCGGTTAACAAAAACGTTCCTCGGACAAAGTTTGCATCATGAATAATCTATATTTACAAGTACGACGAGTATAAAATGCTACCTTCTCCTAAACTTTCATTGACTTCTGAAGAATTGATTGCACTTGAACATCAATGGGGTGTCAAAAATTATGTGCCTTTGCCTGTTGTTTTAAAGCGCGGTGAAGGTGTGTGGGTGTGGGATGTTGCGGGTAAAAAATATCTTGATATGATGTCGGCATATTCTGCTATTAGTTTTGGGCATTGCCATCCGCGAATTTTAGCCACTTTAATTGATCAAGCACATATGATTTCACTTTGCTCTCGTGCTTATTATAACGATATTTTACCCCGTTTTCTGGAAAAGCTTTGCACGATCACAGGCATGCAACGAGCGATTCCTATGAACACAGGTACCGAGGCCGTAGAAACGGCAATTAAAGCAGCGCGACGCTGGGGGTATATGGTTAAAAAAATCCCAGATAATCAAGCTGAAATTATTGTTTGTTCTGAAAATTTTCATGGTCGTACAATTGGTATTATTAGTTTTTCCTCTGAGCCTAACTATAAAAAAGGTTTTGGCCCATTTTTGCCTGGATTTAAATCTGTTCCATTTGGTGACGCAAAAGCGTTGGAGGCTGCAATTACCCCCAATACATGCGCTGTGTTAACAGAACCAATTCAAGGAGAAGCAGGAATTATTGTTCCTCCAAAGGGATGGCTAAAGTCTATCGAGCAAATTTGCCGCAAAAACAATGTATTATTACTTGTTGATGAAGTTCAAAGTGGGCTTGGGCGTACAGGGGAAATTTTGGCCTGTGACCATGAAAATGTTAAACCAGATGGCGTAATTCTTGGTAAAGCTCTTGGCGGAGGCTATATTCCTGTTTCTGCACTGGTTGGCAGTGATGAGCTAATGGGCGTTTTTACCCCCGGCAGTCATGGTTCTACTTTTGGTGGGAATCCTTTAGCTGCAGCTATTGGATTAAAGTCACTTGAACTTTTAGAAGAGGAACGACTTTGTGAACGTAGTGCCAAAATGGGGCAGTATTTAATGAGTCAATTACAGCAAATCAATAGCCCCATCGTTAAAGATATTCGTGGCCTGGGGCTATGGATTGGGGTTGAAATTAATACAGAAAAAGTCAGTGCGAGAAACCTTTGTGAGCAATTATTAAAGCTTGGTATTTTATCCAAAGAAACACATGAAAGTGTTTTGCGCTTTGCTCCACCTCTTATCATTAGTCAAGAAGAACTTGATTGGGTACTGCAGCGCATTCGCCAAGTCTTATCTGCATCATAATAAGAGTGTATTCTTGTTAGCTTATTTACTATAGATATAACGTGAATTCGACGTAAGAAATAACGAAGTTTAGGAAAACTAAAAGAAATCGTCATGGCGAGGAACATCGTTCCGTGACCATCCAGAAAATACCTAGATCACTGCGCAGCTGACGCTCCTTGTAATGACGGATTCTCTTATTTGTTTATGTCTTTACATCATTTCTTATGTCGAATTCACATTAAAGATTAGCAATAAAATAATTGATTGACAGAAATTTGCATTTTCTATGGCGATGTATCTATACTTAACAAATGGACTGTATAATGATTTTAAGTTTAAAATGAATCTATCTGCCATCAAAAAAAAGCTAAAATTTCAAGCATGGCATCGCGGAACTCGCGAGAATGATTTACTACTGGGGGCATATGCTGATGTACGCCTTCCTGATTTTTCTGACTCCCAATTATGGCTATTTGAAAAATTATTGAATGAATCAGACCTTGATATTTTTGGTTGGATTGTGCACAAATTGGAACCATTAGATATATACCAAGACTTGATTCGCGATATTATGCATTATCATGACAAAAAATAATTTACTTAGTGGTGTTGCTGAAGGGTTTGAGTCCTTTATCATTAAAGAATGGTGGCGCAAATCACCTAAAAACATCGTTTTTATAGCCCATTCAGAAGAAAAGGCACAGCTGACCTATCAACAGTTGAAGACATTATTACCAGCCGCTCCTTTGCTTTTATTTCCAGCTTGGGATTGCTTGCCTTATGACCGCATTTCCCCTAATAATGAAATTATTACCGAACGGTTGCTGACGTTACAAGCGCTTCAGTCACAATCAAATCAACCAGCCATTATCATTACTTCCGTCAATGCATTTTTACAAAAACTACCACCGCGTACTGCCTTACAACAACAATCTTTGAAATTATCTATTGGTGATAAGCTTCAATCGGAAGAGTTTATACATTTGTTAATGGAAAAGGGATATTACCGCACAGATACCGTTCGAGAAACTGCCGAATTTGCGGTACGTGGTGACATTATCGATTTATACCCCATTGGGGTAGAAGCCCCTGTTCGGATTGATTTGTTTGGGGATGAGATCGAGCGTTTGCGCTATTTTAATCCTGCGAGCCAAACAACAATCGGTACTACAGATACAATTCAAGTGCAGTCGGTCAACGAAGTTCTATTAACACCAACCTCTATTGCTACTTTTCGTACTCACTATCGTGAATTATTTGGCACAAAAGTCAATCCGTTATATGAAGCTATTTCAACGGGTCGCAGGTATGCAGGTATGGAACATTGGTTACCGTTGTTTTTTGAGACAACAGAAACTTTAGTTGATTATATACACACACCAACATTACTGGTTGATTTTCATTGTTCAGATGCTATTCAACGACGATTAGAACTTGTTCAAGAATATTATTCTGCGCGTCAAAATAAGATGCCAGGCGATAAATCACCAGGCTATAATCCCGTTCCGCCTGCTTTACTGTATTTAACATTAAGCGAATGGGAAACAATATTAGCGCAGCAAATTGTGTGCCACACAACACCCTTCAGTAATCAAAAAGGTCTTGATTATGGTTGCCGTGTCGCACCTGATTTTACAGCAGCGCGTCAACAAGGCACGATTTTCCCCGCATTACAAAAAATTAGCCAAGAGCGTGCCACCAAACAGATTGTGCTTTGCGCGCTTTCCGATGGGTCGCGTGATCGATTGCATCATTTGTTAACCGAACACGAGCTTCATGTATTTGATAGCCTTGATAGCTGGCCACAAGGCTCTGTACAAGCATCAATTATTACTTTTCCAATGGAAAAAGGGTTTGAGACACCTGACTTACTTTTACTAACAGAGCAAGACATTTTTGGTGAACGACTCGTTCGCGCTCAAAAATCAAAAAAAGCAAAGAAATTTTTCCTTGAAACATCTGATCTTTCAACAGGGGATCTGGTTGTTCACCAAGATCATGGTATTGGACGATATGTCGGATTGCAACCAATTGAAATTAATGGCGCTATGCATGATTGCCTTAGTTTAATTTATGATGGTGACGATAAGCTTTTTTTACCGGTTGAAAACATCGAAATCCTAACGCGTTATGGTAGTGATGATTCGATCGCTCAGTTGGATAAATTAGGGTCTGCTGCTTGGCAAAATCGTAAAGCACGGGTTAAAAAACGTATTCGTGAAATTGCTGATTATCTAATTAAGCTTGCCGCTGAACGTTCCCTGCATGAAGGGGTGCGGATTGAGGCCTCATCAAGTGATTACAATGAATTTTGCGCCCGATTCCCCTATCCAGAAACGGATGATCAACTGCGCGCTATCGAAGAAACGTTAACGGATATGGCCAGTGGCAAACCTATGGATCGACTCATTTGTGGTGATGTGGGTTTTGGTAAAACAGAAGTGGCTCTGCGAGCAGCCTTTGTGGCGGCAGCAGCTGGTCTGCAAGTAGCGATTGTGGCTCCGACAACTCTTTTATGTCGTCAACATTTTAAAACTTTTAAAGAGCGATTTGAAGGTTTTGGTATGCGGGTTGAACAACTTTCTAGGTTTGTCACACCAAAAAACGCTACTCAAATTCGTGAAGATTTAGCTCAAGGAAAGGTCGATATTATCATTGCCACCCATGCTTTGTTTTCAGCAAAAATAAAATTTGCTGATCTTGGGTTGTTGATTATTGATGAAGAACAACATTTTGGTGTGAAGCAAAAAGAAAAGCTTAAATCCTTGCAAAAAGACGTCCACGTTTTAATGCTCACAGCAACTCCTATCCCTCGCACCTTACAACTTGCGTTAACGGGCGTGCGTGAGATGAGCCTGATTGCCACGCCACCTGTAGATCGACATGCGGTGCGTACCTTTGTAATGCCCTATGATGGGTTGACCATACGCGAAGCAATTTTACGGGAATATTATCGCGGCGGGCAGATTTTTTATGTCTGTCCACGTTTAGATGAATTGACACGATTGCATGAAGAACTTCAGCAGCTTGTACCAGAAATTAAAATTGCCACGGCACACGGTCAAATGCCTGCAGCTTATCTTGAAACTGTAATGACAGAGTTTTATGATCGTCATTATCATTTACTCCTTTCCACCAATATTGTTGAGTCTGGCATTGATATTGCCAGTGCTAACACTTTAATTATCCACCGCGCAGATCTTTTTGGATTAGCGCGGTTGTATCAATTACGTGGTCGAGTGGGAAGGTCAAACATTCAAGGCTATGCATATCTTACTTTGCCCCCCAGTCAACCCCTTTCAAGCAATGCCCAAAAGCGGCTTGAGATTATGCAAACACTTGATAAATTAGGCGCAGGTTTTACTCTAGCAAGTCATGATATGGATATTCGTGGTACAGGTAATATTGTGGGGGAAGAACAATCAGGTCATATTCGTGAAGTCGGTGTAGAATTATATCAGTCTTTGCTGCAAGAAGCCATTATTATGGTGCGTGCGGAACAAGAAAATCTTACGCCACAAGAAGGTGAATGGACGCCGCAAATCAATCTTGGCACCTCTGTTATGATTCCTGATACTTATGTGACAGATCTTAATCTGCGCTTAAATTTATATCATCGTATTGCTGCCCTTGAATCACGCCTGGAAATTGATGCTTTTGCTGCAGAAATGATAGATCGTTTTGGCAAACTTCCTCAAGAAGTACAGAACCTATTTGAAGTAATTGAAATCAAATCACTATGTCGTAAAGCTCGTATTGAAAAAATGGATGTGGGGCCAAAAGGGATTGTAGTGGCGTTTCGCGAAAATTCCTTCCCCAATCCCTCTGGGCTTTTGATTTATATTAATGATCCAAAAACAGCCGCAAAACTTCGTCCAGATCATAAAATTTTCTTTGCTAGAGAATGGCCATCTTCCACTAAACGTGTACAGAGTACCAAAATGATATGTGCTAATCTTGCAAAACTTGCAGTAGGGTGATTGCTTAATTTTTTATTTATTGAAAATGTGATACAATTATGGTGTTTTAGCTATAACTTCCTTATCAAATTTATTATGCGATTGAAGGGTAATCAATAGAGATGCAATATCAGGAATCAACATATTCAGATATAGATTTATTTCTTGAAATGCTGGCTGCCGAAAAAGCAGGTGCAAAAAACACTATTATTTCTTATCAACAAGATCTTAATGATTTTGCACAGTTTTTAGGAGGGACAGCATTACGCTTTGTTGAAAAAAAGGATGTTGAAAGGTATTTGCAATCCCTTGCTGAAAAAGGACTAGCATCAACGACACAGTCAAGGCGACTATCCGCGCTCAAACATTTTTATAAATTTTTAGTATCAGAAGCATTGATTAACCATGACCCAACGCACCGTTTTGAGGGGGCAAAATCACCCCGCAGCCTTCCTAAAATATTAACCACTGAAGAAGTGGATTTATTGATCCAAACAGCTGCTATAGCTACTTCACCACCAGGCATTCGTCTATATTGTTTGCTTGAAATTCTTTATGCCAGCGGTCTTCGGGTAAGCGAACTTGTATCTTTGCCTATTGCTGTTATTCCTCAAGATTTAGGGCAGTTATCTAATCAACAAATGTTGTTTGTCAAAGGGAAGGGCGGGCGAGAACGGCTCGTGCCGTTAGGTGGCCATGCTGTTGAGGCGATAAAAGCGTATCTTTCTATTCGTTCACATTTTCTGGATGCAAGCAAAAAAGAAAATCATAAATGGTTGTTTCCATCACGCAGTAAAGAAGGGTATTTAACCCGCCATAGATTTTTCCAATTATTGAAAGAGCTTGCGATATTGGCAAATATTCATCCAGAAAAAGTATCGCCTCATGTGGTGCGACATGCCTTTGCAACGCATTTATTACAAGGAGGAGCTGATCTTTTATCAATTCAAAAATTATTGGGACATGCCGATATTTCAACAACACAAATCTATACTCATGTTGCGGCAGATCATATTGTTGATCTGGTGACACAGCATCATCCATTGGCAAAAAGAAAAATTTAGTTTATAGATATGTTACGAATTAAAAGTGGGAAAATGAACGTATGGCAGTCTTTTTGGAATTTGAAAAACCAATTGCCGATCTTGAAGGAAAAATTGAAGAATTGAGACATCTGTCAACGGCGGGTAATTTCAATATTGTCGATGAAGTGTCAAAATTGCAAATAAAAGTTGATAAATTATTGCGTCAAACTTATGGAAATTTGACAGCTTGGCAAAAAGTACAAGTGGCTCGTCATCCCGATCGTCCACAATTTTTTGATTATCTAAATGAGATTTTTAGTGATTTTTTACCCTTGGCCGGGGATCGCAGTTTTGCAGATGACCAAGCTATTATTGGTGGATTTGGGCGTTTAAATGGTAAAAGTGTGATGATCATTGGTCAGCAAAAAGGCAATGATTTAGAAACGCGTCTGCGCCATAATTTTGGTGCAGCCAAACCTGAAGGATATCGCAAGGCCAAACGGTTGATGGAATTAGCTGATCGGTTTAATGTGCCCATTATTACCTTTATTGATACGGCAGGTGCATATCCTGGTATCGATGCCGAAGAACGTGGGCAAGCCGAAGCTATTGCACGAAGTATTGAGGCTTGTCTGCGTGTGCGTGTGCCGTTGATTAGTGTTATAATTGGAGAAGGCGGATCAGGCGGTGCAATTGCACTTGGTGTGGCTAATACAGTGATGATGCTGGAACATTCAGTCTATTCGGTTATTTCGCCCGAAGGATGTGCGTCTATTTTATGGCGTAGTAAAACCAAAGCACCAGATGCAGCCGAAGCACAAAAACTAACGGCTCAAGATTTAAATACGCTGGGTATTATCGACTATGTTGTGCCAGAACCTATGGGGGGAGCGCATCGTCATCCACAAGAAGCGATTAAATCAGTTGGATGTGCTGTTGAGGATGCATTAAACCGTTTATTGCATATGAATGGAGATGCTCTTCAAGATCATCGTTCTAATAAGTTTTTATCGATGGGAACCAAAAGACTTTAGATTTTTTAGGGAAGTAAGGAGGGGTGCGATGACCATTGTCACAGGAATTATTGTTTTTTCAATTGTTTGGTGGACAGTACTTTTCATTGTTTTGCCGTTTGGTGTTAAAACATCTGCTTGCCCGGAAGAAGGACATGCTGACAGCGCACCGATTAACCCCCAGCTTGGGAAAAAATTTTTAATCACTACCCTGTTGTCAATTATTTTGTTTTTTATAATTTGGTACCTCATCAGCCTTAATATACTAAATCTCTAGTTTTCAGGAATATGCAAGATGTCCGTCATAGAATTATTTGATACAACCAATTGGCATAACCCACTTAATGCTGACGATCAACAGCGCGCTGTAAAAGCTATTGAAAACGGTAAAGTTCTTTATTTTCCAAACCTTAGTTTTTACCTAGACGAAGCAGAAACATTTCTTCTTGACCCTCAAATTTTAATGAAGGGGGCAAAAAATATTAGTTATGATTATCGTCAACCGCAATTAAAAGGGGCTGTGTGTCAGGCAGATGCGGCACATTCGTTACAAGAACTAATGCATCGATTTTTTAATTTTAGCCAGCAATTGGTTGACCATGTGCTTCCATACTACCACAGTAATACATGTTTTGCGCGGACAAGTTTCCGACCTGCTGAAATTGAAGGACGCGTGACGTCTTATAAAAAAGATGATACACGACTGCATGTAGATGCTTTTCCAGCAACCCCCAACCAAGGGACGCGCATTTTACGTGTCTTTTCAAATGTGAGCCCGGTTGGAAAACCACGCATTTGGCGTGTGGGCGAACCCTTTGAAGCGGTGGCCAAACGTTTTTTGCCGCAAATTAAAAAACCTTTTCCAGGTGCAAGATGGGCGTTGCATAAATTAGGATTAACAAAATCATATCGCACTCTTTATGATCATTATATGTTGCAAATACATGATAAAATGAAAGCAGATTTGACATATCAAAAAACAGCAAATCAAGAAAAAATTGAATTTGCAGCAGAGAGTACATGGATGGTGATGACCGATCATGTGTCGCATGCAGCAATGTCAGGACAACATTTGTTGGAACAAACAATTCATCTACCTATTTCAGGAATGAAATATCCTGAATTATCGCCTTTTAGAATTGTAGAACGGCTCACCTCGCCGCAATAGCGAGGTGAATGAAACATTGCGAGACTACTATATGGTGCTTAGTAAGTTATTTTCTTGCAAGTAAGTTTTTACAATGTCTGTTACACTATGAGTTATAACTTTGAGGGTGGAGTCGGCTTTTTGTTCTTCATGAAAAGCAAAAGCAAGAGCTTTAATAGGCGGCATTGCTGTGATAAGCCAATTTGCACCCATTAAGTTGTGAATTGATATGCCAAAGCTTGGGTTAGATACCATTGTGCTGGCCATTTTTTCTTCTAATAAACCACCAAGAGCAATGACATGTTTCCCCCAATCTTTTTTTTCAACTAATAAATGATTTAAAAGATCGTTACTGGTTAATAGGCGGAAAGTACTTATACCAGATAAAAGAAAATCTTTTTGTGAAAGAGAAACCACGCAGCGTGTACATCTTGATGAAGGACTTCTGTTAAAGGACCCAGGCGCGGTGCCTGATATTTATGTAGATCTTGAGGGTGTTGTTCTGCCAAATATTCGATAAGACTAGGGCTTTGAGATAGGGGGGATGGTTGTAGACGGTCATCATCAGCACCCATAGC
Source organism: Candidatus Odyssella sp. (assembly GCA_020718185.1). Classification (GTDB taxonomy): domain Bacteria; phylum Pseudomonadota; class Alphaproteobacteria; order Paracaedibacterales; family Paracaedibacteraceae; genus Paracaedibacter_A. The sequence goes on from DYSP01000010.1 coordinate 19,996, forward strand.
AATTGTCATATTGCTTAAAAAGCCAAGTGTTAAGATGGTGGAAATTTTTGTTATTAACGCTACTTTTCTAGAAATTTTGTTTGGCATTCACTTGATTCCTTCTGTTTGTAAAGGTGATCATGAGCAAAAATGCTCTTTGAGATAAGGAGAATTATATTCTCAGCGCTGACTATAAAGCGTCTTTATTAATTTTTAGTGTACAAGGGAGATATTTAATTTAATTAATAAATTTGCTTGAATAGCACCTTCATAGGCGTATCATAAGGGTATAAGTTTTAATGTTAGACTGAAAACTGAAAATGGATAAAACGTCGCAACAGCAAAATAAATGTTTGCCACACGTGGTTCTTAGCGCCATTGGAATTGTATATGGTGATATTGGTACTAGTCCTCTTTATACCGTGAAAGAATGTTTCTCAGGGTCAACCTTTCCTATTACAGAGAATTCTGTTTTAGGTATCCTTTCGTTAATTTTGTGGTCGATTACATTTATTGTGTCTATCAAATATATCTTTTTTATTTTACGTGCCGATAATAGTGGGGAAGGTGGTATTTTAGCGCTAACAGCATTGGCATTAAAAAAACGATTAAACAATAAGTATTCCTATATCATTATGATTTTGGGAATGATTGGTGCGGCGTTATTTTATGGCGACGCGGTATTAACACCAGCCATTTCAGTATTAAGTGCGGTGGAAGGAATATCAATTTATTCACCAACACTTACCCCGTTTGTTATTCCTATCACTATATTCATTCTTTTGACGTTATTTATGATTCAATCTCAAGGAACGAATAATATAGGTTCATTTTTTGGTCCCACTATGGTTGTTTGGTTTATTGTTATTGGAGTATTGGGACTTATCCAAATTATTCATAATCCTGTGGTTTTAAAAGCGCTTAATCCGTGGTATGGGCTGCAATTTTTATTATCTCATGGAACCATTGGCCTTGCGAGTCTTGGTGCTGTTGTTTTAGCAATTACAGGGGCTGAGGCACTGTATGCAGATATGGGACATTTTGGGAAAGAATCCATCCGACGTGCGTGGTTTGTTTTGGTATTTCCTTGCTTGGCCTTAAATTATGCAGGGCAAGCTGCCTTAATATTAATGAACCCTGAAGCGAGCCATAATCCATTTTATTTTCTTGTTCCAAATGCGGGGATTTTTCCATTAATGATCTTATCAACTCTGGCGACAATTATTGCCTCACAGGCTGTTATTTCGGGATTATTTTCCATTACCTGGCAGGCAGTGCAATTAGGGTATTTACCTCGGATGCAAGTGATTCATACATCTTCTGAATCCATTGGCCAAGTCTATGTGCCAACAATCAATAAGATTATTATGGTTTTAACCATAGCTGTGGTTCTTATTTTTAAAAATTCGACAGGCCTAGCATCGGCTTATGGGTTTGCTGTCACAGGAATAATGGTGATAACGACTATTTTAACAGCAATTATTGTGCTTCGTTATTGGAAGTGGTCTATCGTGAACACAATCCTCTTGTTTGGTGCATTTTTAATTGTGGATATCTTATTCTTTTCCATTAATTCCACCAAAATTCTTGGGGGCGGGTGGATGCCTTTGTTGATCGCAGCAGGGGCTTTCTTGGTAATGATAACCTGGCAACAGGGACGTAAAATTTTACTAGATAATGTCATTCATACGGGGAAAACAACTCGCTGCTTTAAGAAAAATTTAGAAAATATGCACCCAATTCGTGTTCCAGGCATAGGCGTTTATTTAAATTCTACACCCGGCACTATTCCAAGCTCCTATAATATTAACTTTAAACATAACAAAGTGATGCATGAAAAAGTGATATTTTTATCGGTAGAAACGACGCATGAGCCGCGTGTGCGAAAAGCTGAAAGAATTCAAATTATTGACCTTGGTTATAATATTTATGAGGTGATTTATACTATTGGATTTAAAGAAATTCCCAATATCACTCAAATTTTTGAACGATGTGATGAAAATGGATTGTGTATGGATTTAACGCAAACGAGCTTTTTTACAACGCGAGGGATCCCTGTTTTTAATGTTCATCCAAAGATGAGCCTCCTTCGAGCAAAACTATTTATTTTTCTTTCTAAAAATGCCATGCATGCTACAGAGTATTATAAGGTGCCCTATGCGCAAGTGGTTGAACTTGGGGTACGTATCAGAATTTAAGAAGCGTCTGATGATAAGCCATCAAACGCTTTTGTGCATTATACTTTATTGAGGAATAGTTGTAGGATGAGATTCTATTGATTCATGGATCGTGCTCAAATTCACAGACGATGAAATGCTCGCCATAACCGAATCACCATAAAAACCAGGGGTTTTATCTGCAAGAAAGGAATTCAAAAGCTCAGAAAGCTTGGCTTGATGAGTGTGGAGAATCAATCTGACGCTACTCATTTTATAGTTAAAATCTTGAGTTGCTTTACTTATCAATATTTTCATTTCTGGTACATGACCTTGTGTTATTTTATAGATATCACGAATTATAGTAATTTGATAAGGACGTGGGTGAGCCTTGTTATGTTTAAGTTTCCAACGCTCTATCAACATATCGCTTTGATTAACAAAAGAACCAAGACCAGGAAGGGAAGATCCAAGTATTGTAGACTTAAGCTTAATAGTTTGTTGCATGCTTTCTATGAATATTGTTGCTTGTTCTGTACCTTCATCATCAGTTAGTGTGCGTTCCGGAAGGTTGGTGGCAGATGATTGGTCTTATTCTACGTGAGCGCGTTCTTCATTTTGTGCAAGTGTAGTTCTCAATTGTTCTACTTGAGTTGAGTTTTCAGACATCGATGCATGAATTTGTGCCATTACTTCAGGGCTTAAAGCGCTCATGCCAGTTGTCATCATTGATCTTCTGGTTTTACGTGCACTATCATCTGCCTCATAAGCAGCAATTGATGAAGTTATTCCCATTGTTAAAGTAAACAGTTTTAAAAGTTTATTGCTATTAAAAATTACCATTTTTTTCACCCGTTTAAAGTTATTAATTTTCTAATATTTTACATTCTGAATCTTACATAGTAGCGCATTTTATTAATTACAAGTTTATTTTTGAAAATTTTTTATGGGAATGTCAATTTTTTGAAAATGCTAAAAAAATCCTTGATTGCCCGCTTTATTTTAAAATGATTGCTATTAATAAAAGTTTAACCACTTTGTGTGTAAACTTTAAAATAATATTTGGTTTTTTAAGGAGGGGTAGTGATGCATATATATTATAAACAAAGAATAATGTTAGGATTATTAATAGCCGTTTTTTCTTCTTCGGCGATGGCCGATTCAAAGCTAACTGCCAGACGTCCACAAGTACAACCTTATGATAGTTCAAGTATGCAAGGTGTAAAAGGCGGTGAAACGGCTAATAAAAATACAACTAAGAATAACAATTTAAGCCAAAGAAGATACACTGTTTCGGGGAGAGGTAGCACCGATTTAATTCCAAGGGAAGATGTCAAATCCCCACCTCTTTTTGCTTCTAAAACGTCAAAGCCAATGACTAATCTTATCAAAAAATGTAATCGTAATATCGTTGTCACTCAAGATACGCCATCCGATTTTCAACCTAATGCACAATGTATTGCACCTGAAGGCAGAGTGCTTAATACGTACCAAGCTGATGCCTTTTTAAATGCATTAACGTTGAAAAAAATTGAAGTTGATACACGATTAAAATCTTTTATTAATGGGTTAAATGAAAAAGATAAATATGTAATGGAAGCTGTTAATGCGTATTTTGCTTCTATTTCATCGCTCAATAACACAAAAGATAATATTAACTTTTACGCTAATATTGATTCTAAAATGCTTCAATTCATGTTTTCGCTTTGCGTTCATTCCTATCAAAATAACGCCTTTTCTGATAATCCAAATAATGTTTCTGCAGGATATATAAAGCAGCAAAATAAATTAAAGCTGGATGTTAAGAATCTGCAAGGAATGCTAGATAAAATTACAAAATTTGAAGCAATGATGGTAAGAACTTTGGGTGAAGATACAATCATTCGTCTTCAACAAAAAAGAATCGAGATAGAGAATGAACGTCTTAATGATCGCCAAGAATCTTCAGAAAACAAAGGCGAATATGAGCAAAATCTAGGTTTTGAAAATCAAACAACGCCTAGTCAAAGTGGCTTTAAACACCATTCAGGTGGCCTGCACGATAGCACCGGAAGCTTATCAGGTTCTGATAAAGAAATAGGGAAACATCATCAAACAGAAACACAAGATATTAAAATTCGAAATTTAGCACCTGAATTGTTGTCATCAATCATTCAACAATATAATAACTTTTTTAAAGGTGAAAAACTACCCACAGATGGAAGCGCCAATCTTGAAGATGTTGAAGAAAAACTCGCGACTCTTAAATTAGAAGCGGAAAACCAGTTGGTAGACACAAAAAGAGCATTGATTATTCTTTCTGACCCGCGAGTTGGTGAGTGGTGGGCAAAACTTGACACGACGTTTAATACGCTTGCGAATGGGTTTATTCCAATTGATGTATTTTATCGCAACACCAGTGCTTATAAAGACCCATTGATTGGCAAGGGGATGGTTAATTCACGCAAAGGAAATACAAAGGCAGATATTGGGGGAGATAAAGAATTTTCAGGAATTCTTCTCTTTAAAGAAGACGAATCAACTGCAACTGCCAAACGAGATGAGTTAATTATTGCCTTTTCTGGTTCCAATTCGCCAGAAGATTGGAAGCATAATTTAAACTTTTTTAAAAAAGAAGGATATGCACAGCATAATTTAGCAGCGGGTATGAGAGTTCATGGGGGAATTTTAGATTCTTTAAATGAATCCTTGGATGAAATAGGTACTAAACTAAAAGGATTTTTTAAAAATTACGCAGATCGTTATGCGGGGGCTCAGGAAGTGCCCACTCTTGAAATTAAATTGACAGGTCATAGCTTAGGTGGGGCTCTTGCTCAATTAATGGCTGTGTTTGTTAAGCAAAACATTGAGCCTTATCTTAATGGGATAGCGCACGTCAGTGTTAAAGTTTATACATTTGGTGCACCGCCCATATTTACGAAAGAATCAGCAGCAAAAGCTCAAGAAATGATTGGTAAAAACAATATCATGCGTGTTTTTACAATTGGTGATCCTGTAGCTAATATGAGTCTTATTTCTCAAAAAGGAGGAACTTCCCCTTTAATGGCTCTCCTTAATTTCCGTCATCTTGGTTTAGGTATTCCTTTATATGATCATCAAAATGGCAATGAAAAGATGGCAAGCTTTTTTGACCCTATTAATCCATGGAAATATCATCTTTCAAATCGTTATAATAACTTGTTGACCCTCGATGCTGTAGAAATAGATAATGTTAGAGCAAATCAGCTTTATCAACTCATAATTGCCAAAGGTCTAGAGGGTGATGAAATCATGCGGCAATGGTTAGAAAGTATGATTAATTGGGCTCAGTTTAATGAAAGCCCTGTTCTTACTGTGCCTGGTTTAGCACCTGTTGTTCTAGATCAACTGGTTTCTGGGCAAGAAAAAGCACCAGTTATCCCTTCAAATACAATGCAATACTATAATGAAGTTCAAAAAAAGAAATTTAGTGAGGGGGATACAAATGAGCCTAAACTTGAAAGAGCAACCACAGATAAAGTCACATATAATGTGAACCTTGCAGGTAAATCAAGAGCAATAGAAGTTAAACGTAATACATCTTGTGACGATAAAAGCCTTATTAAGCAAGCCAATCTTAATCCAAGTCTTTTGTCTGCAGATAATAAGGCATTCTTGAGTTGTGGTTGTTGTTTAACTAAAAATTACTTTGTCAGTGATGATGGTTCAACAATAGCCAAACTACGGGGTATATTCGGTAAAAAAATCTCGACTGTGCCACAGGTAATGAAACACTGTGACAAATATTGTAAGACTATTGAGAGAAAAATATTTCCTCAAGGCATGACAGTAGAAGGCATGGGACATGTAATGGAAACATTTGGAGTTGGAGACCTATGGAAGAAAAAAGGGATTAAGGAATAATTATAGCATTCTTAGATCAATACATAGGGGGCTCTTTTGAGTCCCCCTTATTTTTAATGCTTAATTCGTTGCCAAATACGTCGCTTAGTTAGATATAGAACAGCTGTCATAATTAACAAGTAGAACATCACCTTAACACCTAATTGCTTACGATCTTCCATGGTTGGTTCTGATGCCCAAGTCAGAAATGTTACCACATCTTTTGCCATTTGATCAACGGTTGCCACAGTTCCATCTGGATAGGTGACTTGCCCATCACTGATTAGGGGAGGCGACATCGATAATTGTTCACCCGGGAAATAAGGGTTATAATAACGTCCAACGCCCACTGTCACATCTTTAGGGGCAGTTTGATAACCTGTCAATAACGAATAGACATAGTCTGCGCCACCAGGACGAGCTTTAATAACCATTGATAAATCTGGCGGATGGGCTCCATTATTTGTAGCTCTTGCTGCTTTTTCATTAGGGTATGGATTTGAAAAATAATCAGAGGGTAAAGATTTCCGGTCAATTGGTTGGCCGTCATCATCTAAATCTTTGGTTGTGAATTCAGCGGCAATAGCTTTAACTTCTTCAATCATGAGACCTAAGTTGCTTACCCGAATTTCCTCAATCGTTTTTCCCTGGCCAGCAAGATTGCCATAACGTAAATGATCAAGGCCATGGCATGCTGCGCAAACTTGTTTGTAAACCAAGAATCCTCGCTGTAAAGCATCAATGGGGAATTTGCCGGTTGGACTATTAAAAGGCCAATTAACTTTTTTTGGTGTCAATGAATCCGATTCTGCAGGCGCTTGAGTTGAGATACAGCTAAGACAAGTGGCAAGAAATAAAGCAACTATTTTTCTCATTTTTTGTCCCCCTCAAGAATTGGTTGGCTAATGCTCATGGGTAAGGGTGGAGATGGCTCAAATTTGCTCAACAGCGGTAATATCACTAAAAAATGTAGGAAATAATAAGATGTTGCGAGGCGCCCAATAATCAAATAAAGACCTTCAGGTTGTTTGGCGCCAACCCAACCTAGTACCAGACAGTTGATTAAAAATACCCAAAATAACCATCGGTAATAAGGACGAAAACGAGCACTGCGCACACGATGAGTATCTAGCCAAGGTAAAATAAAGAGCACTGCAATGGCGCTGAACATCGCCAGAACACCTGAAAGTTTATCTGGAATAGAGCGTAAAATTGCATAAAATGGTAAAAAATACCATTCAGGAACTATGTGTGGTGGTGTTACGAGTGGATTTGCCGGAATATAGTTATCAGCTTCGCCAAAAAAATTAGGTGCATAAAAAACAAATCCCATATAAATCAATAAAAACACCCCAAGTCCAAATAAGTCTTTAATGGTATAAAAGGGATGAAAGGGAATGCTATCTTCAGGGCCTTTTCGGTCAATACCTAATGGATTGTTAGAGCCAAATTGATGCAAAGCAACCATGTGTAACATGCTAACTGCAGCAATAATAAATGGCAAAAGGTAATGTAATGCATAAAAGCGATTAAGCGTCGGATTATCAACGGAAAACCCACCCCAAAGCAAGGCAACAATAGAGTCGCCGACAATCGGAAAGGCCGAGAATAAATTAGTAATAACAGTAGCGCCCCAAAAGCTCATTTGTCCCCAAGGCAAAACGTAGCCAAGGAAAGCAGTTGCCATCATTAATAAAAAAATGACAACGCCAATCATCCATAAAAGTTCACGCGGGGCTTTGAACGACCCATAATATAAGCCGCGAAACATATGAATGTACACGATGATGAAAAACATCGATGCTCCATTCATATGCATATATCGTATTAGCCAACCATAATTGACTTCGCGCATGATGCGTTCGACGCTATTAAAAGCATAGTGTACATTTGGCACGTAGTTCATCGCCAGAAAGACACCCGTAAGAATCATAATAACCAACATAACCCCAGCTAGCGAGCCAAAATTCCACATGTAAGTTAGGTTCTTAGGAGTAGGGTAGTCTCGAAGTTCATGGTTAACAAAAGAAAAAATTGGCAGACGATCGTCTATCCACTTAATAATGCTCACGCTGATTCCCCAATACGAATTGCTTTGTTGTCTTTTATAAAGGTGTAAACTGGTACGTCAAGGTTTCGTGGTGCGGGCCCTGAAAGAATTCTTCCCGATGCATCATAATGGGAACCATGACACGCGCAAAGCCAACCATCGATCATTGGATCCATTGATTTCCTGATGGTAGGAATACAGCCAAGGTGCGTGCAAATTCCAATTACAATAAGCCATTCTGGATTTTTTGTTCGTGATTCATCGGTTTGTGGGTCTTTGAGAAATTTCAGCGGAATCTCACGCACGGACTTGACTTCTTCATCCGTTCGCCTACGTATAAACACCGGTTTCCCCCGCCACATCACGGTTAAAGAATCACCCTGTTTTATGTGATCGATATCTACATCCACACTAGACTGTGAAAGAACATCTGCTGAGGGGTTTAAACTGCTGACAAAAGGAACAATGGCAGCACATCCACCAATAGCGCCCATAGCGCCAGCTGTTAAAAAAAGAAAGTCACGCCTTGAGGCCTGCCCCACAGTATTTGTAGGATTGTCCTTAGTTGAATCCACTTGAGGTACCTAAATAAAAAATATCTTTAACGCTAATTAAATGCTACCTGAGCACGAAGAGGAATGCGTCAGTATGACGCATGTGACGTTTATGGGGGGTAATAATGTTAAGAATCAGCCTATTATATCTAAAGTTTAATAGTATACTCATCATGAATGAAAAAGCGAATTTCTATCAATCGACCTTTGAGCTCTTTTTTTTCGGTTGACCTCCGCAGGGAGAGCCTACTCGCATTGTCGGCCAACCAAAAAAATCGCCTCAAATCTCGATGCTATAAATCCACATTTTCAATCACGAAGAGTATAGTATATTTGAGGAATGATTTAAAAAAGATGAGAATTACTCTTTATCAGCCAGAAATTCCCCAAAATACAGGTACTTTAATGCGTCTTGGTGCTTGCATGGGCGTTGCTATAGATATTATTGAACCTTGTAGTTTTGTGTGGAATGATCAAAAATTGCGGCGAGCCGGTATGGATTATATTGAACTTGCCAATGTAGTTCGACATTTATCGTGGGAAAAATTTTATCAAACGCAGACAAAATCTGGCGCTCGTCTCATTTTGTTAGATGCGCAAGGAACAATTCCCTTTTATGATTTTTCTTTTCGTTCAACGGATGTTCTATTGCTGGGACAAGAAAGTTCAGGTGTGCCACAAGGGATTGCGGCACAAACGCAGGCAAGTATCACTATTCCTATGTTATCTGGTCGGCGCTCGCTAAATATCGCCATTTCTGCGGCAATGGTTTTAGGTGAGGCACTGCGTCAAACACATCAATTTCCAAAGGAAGCATGAAGATGAATCTAGAATTACGTAAAATCCAATTAGAAGACTGGTTTACAAGTTTACGCGACCAAATCTGTACGGTTTTCGAGACGTTAGAAACAGAATGTCTTCATCCTTATCTTTTGCCGGGGCAATTTCAACGTAAAGCTTGGACGCGGCATGATCCAACCCAAGAAAATGGTAACGGAGGTGGTGGTGTTATATCATTGATGAACGGTCGAGTTTTTGAAAAAGTAGGTGTTAATATTTCAACGGTGTGGGGACAGTTCGATCAGAAATTTGCAGCTGAAATTCCAGGTGCAGCAGAAGACCCTCGTTTTTGGGCTGCAGGTATTTCTTTGGTGGCGCATCCCTTAAACCCTTATGTGCCGATTGTTCATTTTAATACGCGCCATATTATCACCAGTAAAGGATGGTTTGGGGGCGGTTCAGATTTGACACCGACCATTGAGTTTATCGAAGATAAAGAGGATTTTCATAATGCCTTTAGAGCAGGGTGTAATAAGTTTGATGAAAATTATTATCCTAAGTTTAAATTGTGGTGTGATGAGTATTTTTATATCAAACATCGACGTGAACCACGTGGCGTTGGTGGTATTTTTTATGATTATCTTGATTCGGGCGATTTTCAAAAAGATTTTGATTTTACAAAAGAAGTAGGGCAAAACTTTCTAGATATTTATCCAAAAGTGGTGCGTCGACATTATCAAAAACCTTGGGGTACAGAAGAAAAACAACAGCAATTGACGAAACGTGGTCGGTATGTAGAGTTTAACCTTGTGTATGACCGGGGAACCAGATTTGGGTTGGAAACTAACGGAAATGTCGATGCCATTTTAATGTCTTTACCGCCAGTTGCAACTTGGTCTTAGGGGCGGTAAATTTCTTTCGGATAATGTTTATCTAAGAAACTCTTATGATCAGTCTTCAATCTTTTGCTCCATTTATAGGCTTTTGCCTTCATGACATCGGTAATGGATAAAAATAGATTATCTATAGGATTGATATAGTTACTAGGTTGATATGCTGCATAGGGCATAAGGGCTTCTGGCATAATCATTAACTCTGGTAATGCTTATGGGTCAGAACATAAACCATTGCTTGATAGGAGACAAATTTTGCAAGCGCATACTGTGCCGCTAAATCAGGTTTTCCTTCTTTAGCCTGATCTCCTTCTTTCAATCTTGAATAGAGTCCCTTTTGCTTTGTATAGTCGCCTTCTCCTTGTGCAATATATTGATTCAGCTTACTAATTTTATGATCTAACAAACCAATTATTGGCTTTATGACAGAAGCATCAAGAATGTTTACGTTATCAACATCACGTAATTGCTGACGTATGAGTCCGTAAAGTTATTTTCTTTTGTTGATACTTTTTAAGATATCTTGAGGGGTGCTTCCGCCTTCTATTTTACTAAGGATTCTAGGTTCTTGTGCTTTATAATCACTAAAAAATAAAAAGACATCTTTTCCATGCCGGCATTGCCGGCATTAAATTCTGGATTGTATAAGGTACCTATCAATCCTAACTGATCGGCAAGAGAAGAAGGCTGTGTTGAAACTCTACTTTTCCAAATGCCCGCTCGATTTTGTAAATAAAGACATGCCATTTTTAATGCAACATCAGGATTATGTTTAGTTTCTTGATTAAGTTGATGGTTAAGATTTTTGTAAAAAATGTATTTATTAAGTGCATAAAGATCCGCACGGAGCTGTAGGTCTTGCTGCTGAGTTTTAAGATCGGGACCTTTAGCCGTCTCATCTGCGTTTTTTTCAGTTGCTTTTTTTATTATGGCATCAATTTCAGCTATTTCCTTTACCAGTGTATAATGGTGACCGATTATTGCTGGCTTGTCTTGAATGTCATAATCAAGTACGGGAAAATTAACACCTTGATGACCTTGAAAAAACATCCATTGAGAGGTTAAGGTTTTTAGTTTTTCTGCGAAATACGCATTAAATGGCGAGTCTGAAAAAAAACTTTCTAGTTGTACATGTATTGAGGCAAATTCCGCGATTTCTTGGATGAAAAGTTGATTAACTTTTTTTTGCGCAGAGTTTAATTGTTCGCTATCTTGGCAGATTTCTTGTCGGAATCCATAAAATCCATCGAGAATAGAGATGTCGGTATGTTCATGTTCTGCAGAAAAAGCAGATGTTATTAAGATTATTGCTGGTAAAATTAAATTTTTTATCATTTTTTAAGTATATCAACTGATAGTTAAATATGTATAACTGGTCCTTTGTATGATGTCAAATATAATTTTTTATGTGTATACCTCATATTATTGCTCCAAGCATTAAAGATTTAAAATTTTTTTGTTTTTGTGATTTTTATAGTTATTCACTTGAATAGATAGCTATATTAAGGCTATAAAAGCTAAAGCATGTGAAAGTTGACGCAAAAATAATGGTTAATACTCATTTAGTAAAAAGCGAAAAATTATTGTTTTTTCGGCGTTGGTTAAAAGCGCCAAAACAGCTTGGTACTTTAGCACCCATTTCTAAAAGATTAGCTCGCTCAGCCGCCAAACTGGTGCATGATGCAGCTTGTGTAAAAGTGGTTGAGATAGGCGCTGGGACAGGTCGGTTGACACGCACATTAATAGAATGTGGTATTAAACCTGAGAATCTGACAGCTGTTGAACTAGATGGAACCTTTTGCAATTTTCTAAAAACAAGCCTTCCGCAAGCAAATATTATTCATGGTGATGCATGTGAATTACCTGCATTGTTAGGCGAAAAACTTGTGGGGAAGGTGGATATTGTTTTTTCAGTTATTCCTCTTATGTATCTTGAACCCGCAGTTCGTGAGCAAATTGTGAATCAAGCTTTGGCAGTTTTAAAGCCAAGTGGAAAACTTTATCATGTATGTTATACACCCGTTTCTCCATTTAAAAAAAATGAAACAATTGAAAGTAATCGATTAGTATCTTTATGGATGAATATACCGCCAGGATTTGTTTGGGAGTTTCGTCGTGTTAATTCGCTCATCTAAACGATTAAAAGATAGCGAAAATCTGCTTTTTCTTAAGCGACTTATTAAAAACCCGCGGTCACTTGGGGCAATAGCACCTAGTTCAAAGGCCTTAGCTCGTTTTATTTGCCGCCATATTGATTATAAAGAAGGCGATTATGTTATTGAAATTGGGGCAGGGACAGGAAGTTTTACACGTGCTATTTTAAATTCAGGCGTACCAGCCTCAAAACTAATTGTGGTGGAACTTGATAAAGAATTAGCGCAGTATCTTCGGCTTCATTTCCCTGCGATCCAGGTTATTCATGGTAACGCAACTATTCTTGAGGCCTTAATTCCGGCGTGCGTTATTGGAAATGTGCAAACTATTGTTTCTGGTATTCCCATGGTAAATATTCCCAAAAAAGTTCAAAAAGAAATTATTGATTCTTGTTTTCGTATTCTTGGGGAAGAAGGCGGCATTTTACAGTTTACATATGGCTCTGTTTCACCTGTTTCAGCCGAGTCTTTTGGTTTTTTTGCGCAAAAACTTGGTCGAGTTTTGCAAAATTTCCCCCCTGCAACAGTTTGGCGGTATACATTAAAACCGCTTGTCGGTGGACAGTTGTTAAAAAAGAAAAATGATTATATGCAACGGTTTTTATTGAAGTTTCAAAAATCATCGCGTCGAGTGACTAAATAAAAAAACAGCTTGATGATGTTGTTTAAAAGTTCTACTCAGTTAACAATTAAAACATCTCTATTCTTTTATCAACGAAGTTCCGTAAATAAAATTTCCCTGAAGCTATTTTAATGTGAATTCGAGGTAAGAAGTGATGTAAAGACATAAAAAATAAGAGAATCCGTCATTACGAGGGGCATCGCCCCGTGGTAATCCATGTATTTTCTGGATGACCGCGTCACTATGTTCCTCGCCATGACGATTTCTTTTAGTTTTCCTAAACTTAGTTGTTTTTTACGTCGAATTCACGTTATTTTATATAAATGAAGTTCCTATGCACATTAAATAGGCTTTAATTATTTAGAGAAATTATTTTTATAATTCAAAAAAAAGAGCAGTAAAACTGCTCTTTTTTGTAAGTAAAGCCAATGATACAAACAATTAACGTTTGGAGAATTGGAAACGACGACGCGCTTTTGCTTGGCCATATTTTTTACGTTCAACAACGCGGCTATCACGTGTTAAGAATCCACCTTGTTTTAAAGAGGTGCGTAAAGCAGGTTCAAAATTAACCAATGCTTTGCTAATGCCATGGCGAACTGCACCGGCTTGACCAGAGAGACCACCACCAACAACTGTACACCAAATGTCATATTGCCCTAAACGGCTGGTTGATTTAAACGGTTGGTCGATTAACATTTGCAAAACACGGCGTGCAAAATATTGACTGCCAGGGCGGCCATTAACAATCAATTTTCCTAAGCCTGGTTTAATCCAAACACGTGCGATTGCATTTTTACGTTTTCCAGTTGCATAAGCACGACCTTGTGCGTCAATTTGCGGTTCTACGGGGCCGCTAGACTTATCATCTGCAGGGGCAGCTGCTTCTTTAACTGCAGTTTTAAGATCTTCTAAATTAATTTTTTCGCGTGACAAGACTAGATGCTCCTTACGTTCTTACGATTCAGCTCAGCCACGTTCAAAACTTCTGGGTTTTGAGCTGCGTGTGGATGATTAGGGCCTACATATACTTTTAAGTTGCTCATGATTTGACGTCCTAAAGGCCCACGTGGAACCATCCGTTCAATGGCTTTTTTAACAACGCGTTCTGGATGCTTCCCGGCTAAAATCTGCCCAACAGCACGTTCTTTAATTCCGCCAGCATAACCTGTGTGCCAATAGAATTTTTTGTCTACAAGCTTATTGCCTGTTAAATGAATTTTTTCAGCATTCACAATAACAATATAATCACCACAATCAACATGTGGCGTATATAAGGCTTTGTGTTTGCCGCGAAGTCTATTCGCAACGATTGATGCAAGTCTACCAAGAACGAGATCTTTTGCATCGATGAGAACCCAATTCTTTTTTACTTCACTGGGTTTAATCGATAGTGTTTGCATTTTTTTGAGCAACCTTATTCGAAAGTGTTAACAATTATATTGAAAGCATAATGATACATGTGTTTGAAAAAATCAATATTTTTCTTTGTGGTATTATGGTAACCTATCTTTGTATAAGTTCTTGAAAAATTCTTTGTTATTCATTATATAGTAATTTAAATGAAACAATAAAAAAATCTAGTCGATAATTTTTGTAATTCAAAAATATATATTTTTTACTTGCGAATTAAATTAATTCAGAGTCATATGAAAAATCGTATTGAGGTTATGTGGTGAGACCATCACAAATTTAGTGCGTATAAGCAATATTATTTAATTTACAGCATAGGATGGAGCATGAATCAAAATAGCTCAACTATAATAAGTGATGAGATTGTTTCTGCGGGTGCTGACCAAATTCAACAGCAAAATCTGGGAAAAACAGATAAATCGTATGCCTATTGGCAGTTCCGAATCCTCTATTCAATGGCATTTGGTTATGCCGCTTTTTATCTGGTGCGCCAAAATTTTTCTATGGCAATTCCGGCAATTTCTGCTGATCTCGGTTATTCTAAAACACAATTAGGATTTGTGATTACCATATGGTCTATTATTTATGGTGTTGGTAAGTTTGTGAATGGTTACTTTAGTGATCGTTCAAATGCACGTTATTTTATGAGCCTTGGTCTTCTCGGTGGCGCATTGACAAGCTTAGTAATGGGGTGGGGAAATGGTATCGCATTTTTTACCTCTGTATGGGCGATAAATGCTTGGTTTCAATCTATGGGTTGGCCACCAGTTTCACGACTCTTAACCCATTGGTTTAGTCCAACAGAACTTGGAACAAAATGGGGTATTACAAATCTTTCTCACCAAATTGGTGGTGCAATTATTGCTGTTTTAGCGGGGTATTTGATTCAAAACTATGGTTGGCGAAGTGCTTTTTATGTGCCAGCTTTGATTTCTTTGGTAATGGTTGTTTTATTGTATAACCGACTTCGTGATACACCAGAATCTTTAGGACTTCCTTCGATTGAAAAACATAGTGGTCTTATCAATGCTCATAAAAATTCTATTGATAATGATTTTAGTTTAAAAGAGCTTCTTGCAACAATTATGTATAACAAGCAACTTTGGTTTGTCTGTTTGGGTAATATGTTCCTTTACATTGTTCGTATGGGAGTTTTTAACTGGGCTCCTACCTTCTTAAATGAAATGAAAGGCGCTACACTCACTTCTTCTGGTTGGCAAGTTGCTGCTTTTGAAGTGGCAGGAATGGCAGGGGGAATTGCAGCTGGTTGGTTGTCAGACCGTCTTTTTTCAGGCCGGCGAGGCCCGGTGAGCTTTTTATACATGGTTTGTATGGTAGTCTCTTTATTTTATTTTTGGTTTGTTCCACCGGGGTTTGTTTTACTGAATACCCTAGCTATGACATCGGTTGGCTTTCTTGTTTATGGGCCGCAAGTTCTTGTAGGTGTAGCCGCCGCTGATTTTGCGTCAAAACGAGCCGTTGGAATGGCTGTTGGATTAACAGGAACTTTTGGTTATATTGGAAGTGCCATCAGTGGTGTATGTATTGGGTGGATAGCCGATAATTATGGTTGGGATGGTGGATTTATTTTCTTTATTATTTCTGCTATGCTAGCATGTATATGCTTTGCCTTAACCTGGAATAGTAAAGCAAAGGTACTTGAGACGAGTATGGAATAAATAAAGTTCACTAAAATAGCTTATCACAGGATCAGTGGTAGTATTGTAGATATATTTTAAGTCTATATAAAACGGAATGAATGACTAGATATGAAACAGGTAGCATCGAATTTTACAGCAATGAACCCGTCACAATTAAGTTTTCGCCCACCTAAGACAATCGTTTTAGTGGGCTTAATGGGGGCAGGAAAAACGAGTATTGGACGCCGATTGGCAAAACGACTTGAAGTAGATTTTTTTGACTCAGATCACGAAGTCGAGTTGGCTGCAGGTTGTCCTATTAAAGATATATTTAATGTTTATGGCGAAGATGCTTTTCGAAATGGCGAGTGTCGAGTGATTAGCCGATTGCTTGATCAAACTATTCATGTTCTGGCCACCGGCGGTGGATCTTTTATGAATGAAAATAGTCGAAATGCAATTAAGGAAAAAGCAATTTCTGTGTGGTTGAAAGCTGATTTAGACACACTGGTAGCTCGGGTATCTAGAAGAACGGATCGTCCGTTTTTAGAAGATGCGGCAAACCATCGTGAGACTTTAGAGCAACTTATTGATGAACGTTATCCTCTCTATTCTCAGGCAGATGTAATTGTTGAAACCTTGGATGAACCGACAAATTCGACCGTAGATCGGGTGATTTTAGCATTGGCAAATTATATTCGTGATCGATATCCCAATGACTATGTCCTCAAAACTATCTAAAACCTGTTCATATTTAGTCTTATCCCTTATTAAGGGGGCCCGGTTTCAATAGTATTAAGTACATAGGTCAAATAATAAAAAATGGGCATCTTCTGAGGCATGAATGGAAATTTGCTGTTCTGAATCAAAAGCAATTGCACCACCTCGAGCCACACCGTGGCCGTTTATTATAAGCTTTCCGCTAATAACTTGAATCCATACATCTTGAGTTGTTTCTGGAGTATGAGTAAGTTCATGGTTGGATTGAAGAAGGCAGGCATAAATTTTTGCATCTGCATTAAGCTGGATCACTTTTTCATCTTGGGTTTGATTTCCATCTGTGAATCCAGCAGCGATTAACGTCAATTTGTTGTTAGCAAGATTACCTTGCATATTCACATGAGCATACGTTGGCTCCATATCTCTTTTTTTAGGTAAAAGCCATATCTGTAAAAAATGAGTTACGTCTGTTGCTGATTCATTGTGCTCGCTATGGCTTATACCATGTCCGGCTCTTAAATATTGTATTTCATGTGCGTGAATTGTTTTCTTATGACCGAGGTTATCTCCATGGGTTAGGCTGCCACTTAACATATAAGTGATGATTTCCATGTTCGCATGATCATGTGTTGGAAACCCACTTTCAGGGCTTAGGTAATCCTCGTTAATAACACGAAGATTTTTATAGCCAGTGAAATGGGGATTATAATAGTCACCAAAAGAAAAAGTATGATAACTTTTTAACCAACCGAGGTCTCTAAATCCTCTATCCGAACTATTTAAAATTATTGCCATAGAAGGTCTTCCTAAAGAAGGGCTATACACTTATAATAACAATATGCTTTTAATTAGAAATGTAAATATGCCTTCTCATAAGATTCAATTCATTTTAAAAAATAATCGTCAAAGTGAAATCCATTTTTTGGAAGGAGAAGTTCATTTTTTGATGTCACAGCTTTTACATCAGATGGTTGGGCGATATTTTGTTATCATTGATGAAAAATTAACGAAAGTCTTCCCATGTTTAATAGATTTAATTCAAGTTCCAACGCTTGTGTTATCTGGGACAGAATCAAGTAAAAGTTTGGAAACAGTCGAGAAAATAATTCACTTTCTGCATGAAAATCAGTGCCGGCGTGCAGATTTTTTGATTGTCATTGGAGGCGGGTGTTTGGGAGATGTGTCAGGTTTTGCCGCAAGTATTTATAAACGTGGTATTACCTGGCACTTCTTTCCCACAACTCTTATTGCTCAAGTTGATAGTAGTATTGGTGGAAAGGTAGCAATTAATACTCCTTATGGAAAAAATCAAATAGGTGCATTTTGGCCTGCAAGGCATGTTTACATAATTAATACATTTTTACAAACACTTGATGTTCAAAATTACAATGCTGGCTTTGCAGAAATCATTAAACTTGCTTTGCTTGTTGGGGGCGATTTGTTAAAAGTTATCCAAGCGGATGAAATGCCAGCAATCAGTAAATTAGTGATACTTTGTGTAGAAGCAAAGCTAAAAGTAATTGATGAAGATTGGATAGAAGATGTTGATGGAACACGTATAGGCCTTAATTTTGGACACACCATTGGGCACGCAATAGAGAAGATATCGCCAAATTTATTACATGGTGAAGCCGTGGCATTAGGAATGAAGGTCGAGCTATATCTTGCAAAATGTATGGGGAAGTTAACTTTTTGCGTACAAAATCTTGATAAATTGCTTGGTAAATTTAATCTCCCTACAGCCTTTCAGCATTATATTTCTGAGGAGCAATGGCCGTCATTTTCCACTATTTTAACTCAAGATAAAAAAAATGAAACGGATAATATTTGTTTTGTTATACCTCTTTTAGATAAAGCTAAATATGCCTCGCCAGTACAAATAAAAAAATTGCACCTTAGTCTTACTCAGTTGAAAAAAAATCTATTTTATGATAAGTTTAACTAATAATGTTTATTTTGGGTGGCCTAACCATGAACAAGTTGATTGTTATGCTTAGTATTAGCGGTGTGATGATGGATTACGTTAATGCGGAAGAAGGCCACAAGCCAGCAACAGAGGCATTCCTAAAACAATTAGCAGATTCTCGTGAAGGTCGATTAAATAAAATCCAGGCAAGTTTGTTTGCTGAAGAGGTGAATGCACTTCATCTAGGAAATGAAATAAAAGAGTTAGTTCAACTATACAAGGATCATTTACAACAGTTAGAAACCTCACAAGAGTTAGTGAGTAATAATCCGTTGTTAAAGGAAATCAATTTTCTTTTGGCTCGGCTTGAGACAGGAGATAAATACTTAGTTCAAAATAAAATTCAAGCAAATCAATGTTATAACATAATTACTGCGATTGAATCAATTTTTGAAAAGCTAGAAAATCCTGCAGCTAGCTTTGTTAATGTAGAAATGCCAACTACAAATAATGCGACGTTATCACCTCTTAAAAAGCTAAAAGGGGAAAAAATACCGTACCACTTAAGTGCTTCTAAGATAAAGAAAGATCAAGAAGCTGAAGACCTTCCACTCTCTACCACTGCTCATTTCAAATTAGCCTCTCTAGTTCCTGAAGAACCGGAATTAGAAAAACGCTAGATACCCAATTACGTGAGATTTTTATGTTAATTATTATGATTTTAATGGTTATGCTGCTTATTGTTGGAGCAGCTATCTTGTCTGCGTCTGAAACATCTGTAACAGCGGTATCGCGAGCAAAGCTATTTCAGATGTTCAAAAACGGCAATAAAAAAGCGGGATTAACGCGCGAACTTACTGAAAATTTAGGGTTATCTTTAAGTGCCATTTTATTATGTAATACGTTAATTATAACATTTACAACATCGGCTGTGACGGATATTTTAACAGATTATTTTGGCAGAGAAGGGGTGATTTATGCTCCTTTGATTACAAGTGCTTTACTTGTTGTTTATGCAGAAACTTTGCCAAAGATCATTGCCGTTAATCAACCAGAACGTGTGTTATTATTCTTCATTTGGCCTATTTGGATTATCTTCAAAATCTTTAAACCGATTACTTTATCAATTAACAATTTCGCCCGCGCCCATTTGAGGTTTTTTGGTGTTACATCTACGGGAAATGAAGAATTTGCAGCGCTAGAAGAATTACGAGGTGTCATTGATATGCACTTTAGTCACTCTCAAGGTGCTGGAAATGAAAGAGCTATGTTAAAAAGCATTCTAGATTTACGCTCTGTTCATGTTGAAGAAATTATGATTCATCGAAAGAACGTGACCATGATTGATGCAGATGATAGTTCCACTAGAATTGTGGAACAAGTCTTAGCAAGTCCTTTTACACGCTTACCTTTATGGAAAGACAATCCGGATAACATCATTGGCATTATTCATGCCAAAGCGCTTCTTAGAATCGTGCAAGCTCATCAGGGGAATCTTGATGATCTTAATATCCTTAATGTTGTGACTAAACCTTGGTTTATTCCAGAAAATGCAGATCTACTTGATCAATTGCAAGCGTTTCGTAATCGTCGCGAGCATATTGCGGCTGTTGTTGATGAATACGGTGCTTTCATGGGAATTGTGACTTTAGAAGATATTTTGGAAGAAATTGTTGGTGATATTACTGATGAACATGACATTGCTATTCGGGGTATTCGTCCGCAAGAAGATAATTCTTATATTATTGATGGAACAGTAACTATTCGTGATATTAATCGTCAGCTTGATTGGTCATTACCGGATGAAGAAGCATCAACGATTGCAGGGTTGTTACTGTATGAAGTGCGAATGATTCCCGAGATCGGGCAGACTTTTATGTTAAGTAATTATAAATTCGAAGTTTTACGTCGACACAGAAATCAAATTACTCTTTTACGTGTAAAATTAATGTCTGAATAAGTTTAAACAAGGTCATTTGCATTCAAGCAATAGATCATCCGGGATGTGGGGAAGGCAAATCTGACGCTATTTAGATAAAAGATTTTCGCTTAATCTACAGGTACTCAAATTGCCAATCAACCACACTTTATTGTTTGTTTTTAGAGTTTAGAGTTTGTTTTCTCATGGGAAGCAAATGTTCTTTTCGAAATTTTAAAATACTAAATGGGAATGTCAATATATAAGCAATTGAAATGGCCGATAAAGTAATCCACGGCTCAACAAAAAGGGCACCCCCTACAAGTGCAACACCAATTAATACAAACGGAACATACTTTGGTGCTATTTTGATTGTCTTATGTGAGAATGTGGGCACTTTACTTATGCACATTGTGCCTACTAAAATAAGCGTAACTGTCATGACGTAGGGTGATGTTACATGACTTATTATGTTGTGATGTGCAAATGCCACGTCGATGATCAAAGGCGTTAAAACAAGAATCGCACCAGGTGGAGCAGGAATACCCATAAAATAGGTTTCTGGCCAATCATGTGGATCTCCTTCTATGCTAACCGTATTAAATCTTGCCAAACGTAAGGCCATGCAAGCACTGAAATACAGGGCGATAATCCAGCCAAATCCATCCCACTCATGAAGTGATCGTAAATAGATAATTAAGGTTGGCGAAACACCAAAGCATATAAAGTCTGAAAGAGAGTCAAGCTCTGCTCCAAATCGACTTGTGCTTCCTAGATAACGAGCAAGGCGCCCGTCCATTGTATCCATAATGGCCGAGGCAAAAATGGCAATAATGGCAAATTCCCATTGACCAAGAAGAGCAAAGCGAACAGAGCTAAGTCCTGTACACAAAGCCAGTACAGTTGTCATATTGGGAAGCATGGATGTAAAATTAAGAGGATTATTTGATCTTCTTCTTAAAGGTAAGGGAAAGCTCTTGCTTAATCTTTCCTTTAATCTACCAGGTTTACGGCGTATGCGCATTTTTCACCAAACTATTTAATGTGTTATGCTTCTTCGTTGTTCTGTTGGAGCAATAAGATCAGCAATGACAGTTTCACCGCCTATCATTCTTTGTCCAATAGAAACAAGCGGTGATACATTTTGAGGGAGATATATATCAACACGGCTTCCAAAACGGATTAATCCATAAAGCTCACCAATTTTTACATCTTGCCCTTCTTTTATATCGCAGCGAATTCTGCGAGCAATTAAGCCAGCAATTTGAGTAAACGCAATCTCAGTATCACCATTTTGCACGATGACAGTTTGTCGTTCATTGTCATCACTAGCTTTATCTAGTGAGGCATTAATAAATTTACCAGAATGATAAATGATTTTTTTAACTTTACCAGCGAGTGGAATGCGTTGTACGTGTACATCAAACACATTTAAAAAGATGCTAACCCGAGTGCGTTCTTCGTTGCCCATTTCGTATTCAGCTGGTGCTTTTACCTTTTGTATTAAGCAAACGGTACCGTCTGCAGGGCTTGTAATTAATCCATCTCGTAAGGGTGTTGTTCTTTTTGGGCTTCTAAAAAAATAGTAACACCAACAAGTAAGTGTAAAACCAAAAAAGCCTAAAAATGGGGAAACGCAATAAAGTATCGTGGCAATAACAGCGAAGATTCCTACAAATTTCCATCCATCTTTATGTATCGGTGCATATACATTTTTTATCATAGTTCTTATTTTCCATTTATATATAACTGGCACCAGACTGCCTATTTTTAGCTCTAAATTCAAGAGGCAGCTTAAATATAATTAAGAAAAAGAAAGGTACAAAAAGCTAAGATATTGAAAGAAGGGTAAAAGTGAAGAAAGGAGAAAAAAAGGA
>DYSP01000011.1:0-23094 GCA_020718185.1 Candidatus Odyssella sp.
TCCAACTTTAAAAACAGCCATCAAAGCTGCACGAACAGCAATGGTACCTGATAATTATATCCGTCGCTGTTTACAACTTGCTAAAATTAGGCATACTAAATTTGATATCCCCGTTTATGATACGGATTGGGATTCCGAAGCTTACTTTACTGTTTCTGGACAAAATTCCAATAACTCTGTTCGCGTAACTGATGATTTCTTAAACGCTGTTTTGAAAAACAAAGATTGGCATCTAAAACGCCGTACCGATGGCAGTATTCATAAAACCCTACCAGCTCAACAATTATGGGATGAAATTGGATATGCGGCTTGGGCGAGTGCTGATCCAGGCATTCAGTTTGATACTACAATTAACCAGTGGCACACCTGTCCTGAAAGCGGTCGCATTAATGGTTCAAATCCGTGCTCTGAGTATATGTTCTTAGATGACACTGCGTGTAACCTTGCTTCCCTTAACCTTGTGACGTTCCTTCAAAACGATAAATTCCAAGTAGACGCTTATCAACATAGCATTGAGATTTGGACATTGATTTTGGAAATATCCGTAATGATGGCTCAATTCCCTTCTCAAGAAATTGCGATGCGTTCTTATGAATTCCGCACTCTTGGACTTGGTTATGCTAACCTTGGTGGATTATTGATGACTCTTGGCATTCCTTATGACAGTGCACAAGGACGCGCTATTGCCGGGTCTTTGGGAGCGATTATGACAGGTGTTTCTTATGCAACATCTGCTAAAATGGCAAAAGAACTCGGTACATTCCCTGCCTATCCTGCCAACCGTGACTCTATGTTACGAGTGATGCGCAATCACAAACATGCGGCTTTTGGCGAAGCAAAAGGCTATGAAAAACTAACCATTTTGCCTGTTCCTTTAATTGCTAAAGATTGTCCGATGCCAGAACTTACTGAGGCAGCGCATCGGGCATGGGAAGACGCTGTTCGTTTAGGTGAAAAACATGGTTATCGCAATGCTCAAACAACAGTGATTGCCCCAACAGGCACCATTGGATTGGTGATGGATTGTGATACAACAGGTATTGAACCTGACTTTGCACTTGTCAAATTTAAAAAATTAGCCGGCGGTGGTTACTTTAAAATTATTAACCGAATGGTTCCTTCTGCCTTAAAACGCTTAGGCTATACAGCGACACAAATTGATGAGATGATTCGCTATGCGGTGGGTCATGGCACGTTAGAAAACGCACCAGGCATTAGCGTTGATATGCTAAAGGCTAAAGGGTTCACCCAGGAAGCTTTAACACAATTACAAGGCGGCTTGAAATCAGCTTTTGATATTAAATTTGTGTTTAACAAATTTACATTTGGCGAAGAATTTTGTACAAAAACGCTTGGATTTACCCAAGATCAGCTCAACGATTTTAATTTTGATATGCTTACTGAACTTGGTTTTTCCAAAAATGATATTGAAGCAGCAAATGCATTTTGCTGTGGAACAATGACTTTGGAAGGAGCACCTTATCTGGATGAAAAACATCTCCCCGTTTTTGATTGTGCCAGTACTTGTGGTCGAACTGGTAAACGTTCCCTATCAATTAACAGTCACATTGAAATGATGGCGGCTGTTCAACCCTTTATTTCAGGGGCGATTTCCAAAACCATTAATATGCCAAATAGTTCTTCAATTGAAGATTGCAAACAAGCATACTTTACATCCTGGCGCTTAGGGCTAAAATCAAATGCGCTTTATCGTGATGGTTCTAAATTATCGCAACCGCTTAATTCTGGATTAATTGACGAAGCAGAAGTTGAAGAATTAACAACACAACCTGCAGCTAACAAAGCTAAATTTGTAGCAGAACGCATCGTTGAACGAGTCATTGAGAAAGTTGTTCATGCGTCTCATCGTCAAAAGTTGCCAGCACGCCGGAACGGCTATACACAAAAAGCAACAGTTGGCGGTCACAAGATTTACTTGCGCACTGGTGAATATGTGAATGGCAATCTTGGAGAAATCTTTATTGATATGCATAAAGAAGGAGCCTCTTTCCGCTCTTTAATGCATAACTTTGCAATGGCTATTTCCATTGGCTTACAATACGGTGTTCCTCTTGAAGAATACGTTGAAGCGTTTACCTTTACTAGGTTTGAGCCTTCCGGCATGGTTGAAGGAAATCAAGCCGTAAAAATGGCAACGTCTATCCTTGACTATATCTTCCGTGATTTGGCGATTAACTACATGGGGCGTCATGATTTAGCTCATGTTCAACCAGAAGATTTGCTCCCCGATACAATTGGCGAAATTGATGAATATTCGGCTTTAACGGATGATGATCATACCACTGAAACGAAAATAGTGTCGGAAAACAATCTTTATGTCATTAAACCGAACGAAACTATGTCAATGACCGGCACACATGGCGTACACAGCGTTGCTGCCAGCAGCCGCAGCACAAGTGCTAAACAAGCACGTTTACAAGGATACGCTGGTGATTCTTGTGGCGAGTGCGGTAATTTTACCATGGTTCGCAATGGTACATGCTTAAAGTGCAATACATGTGGGGCAACAAGTGGATGTTCTTAATAAAGCCATTTTTATTGCTATCCTTAGTGGGATAGCAAATTTTTCTATTAGTTGAGTAGCAGATGGGGGCAATAAGATATAACTAAAGCAACATAATTATATCACATTTTATGATGCAGTTTTGATCGAAATTTCAAGCCTCAAAATCCGCGAATAGTTAGTCTCTTTAAGGATTTTGAGGTGCCGAAAGTTCGACAAAAATCAATCTAGAAAATTAATGAAATTATATTGCTTTAGCTATATTATCAAAAATCAGTTTAGTGGAATATCAAGAGTTCTGCTGATAGAAAACCATGATCACATAGCTCTTTGTTTGAAAAACGGAGAAGTGTGGCTATAAATTCTCGTCATTTTTTAGATATAGCGCACTTGTGAAAGGATACATTACAGCATTATAATCGATTGAAATCTTCTAACTTGATTGAACAGACGGATATTCTTAACGAACTTACTTCGATCGTAGTATACTTTGAGACTACACTTCACATTTTATATAGTAAAATCAATTTCTTTGGTGTTAAAAGAAGTAACAAACCTATACGTTTGAATTAATTCTTTAGAAAAATTCCAATCATAAAACTCAAAACCTTGATCACGCAGTTTTTGCGCCAATGCACTAGGCATTTTGACAAATATCTCATTCGCATCAACAGGATAAATAAGTTCAACCTCAGGAAAATTAAGAAGTTTTTTTGATAGAAGCTTAGCCATTTTATTGGCATGAGTAGCATTTTTCAGCCATAAATTATTTTCAAACAAAGCTTCAAACTGGCATGAAAAAAAACGCATTTTTGACATTAATTGACCAAATCTTTTTTGTTGATAGTCCATGTTTTTGGCCAGATGTTCATTAAAAAAAACTGCTGCTTCCGCTGCAAAAGCCCCATTTTTTGTGCCGCCAAAGCTTAATATATCAACACCCAAACGCCAAGTAATATCAGCCGGCGATTCGTCTAGAGCCACTACAGCGTTAGCAAAACGTGCGCCATCCATATGCACATAAAGATTGTGCTGTTTGGCAATAGATGTCAAAATTTTTAATTCTTCAATTGTATAAACAGTACCTGCTTCTGTTGATTGAGTAAGGCTTAAGGCGGCAGGCATCGCATTATGAGGGCGCATAGCCGCCAAATTATGAATTTCTTGGCTGAATGCTTCTGGGCAGATTTTTCCATTATTTCCTGGCAACCCCATAAGCTTTGCGCCCCCTGTAAATAGTTCTGGTGCATTTGTTTCGTCGGTTATAATATGTGCATGCTCATGACAGAAAATCGCACCATAAGGTGGTGTCAAACTGGCCAAAGCTAGGCAATTTGTCGCCGTACCCGTGGCCATAAAATGAACTTCCACTTGCTTTTCAAACAAAAGATTAAACTGTTCTTTCACATACGCTGTGATAGAATCACCCCCATACGCATCGGCTGTATCTTGATTGACAATCGCTAGTTTTTCTAAAATCTCAGGGCAAATACCTGCTGTATTATCACTTTTAAAAGTCACGATGATGCTAATTCCTTGTCTGCGTCGATATCACTTAACCATTTGTTTTTGTTAATCAAGGTATCTATTTGAAAATTGACCCGTTTTTCGTCAAGAGGCAAAGAAATCGCATTTGCCGTATATTCAAATCCTTGATAAGTAAGGCCTGCTTCTTGACAAAAACTTTCAACAGAGTCAAGGTTGTTTCGCAAATCATCCACAAAAATAATATGTTTAAATTGCTCTTTTATTCCTGCCAGAAATGCCTTTAAAACCACACCTTTTGGAATATCCGAAGAAAAGAGAATTCCCTTTTTATAGGTTGCGAAAGTCGCGGGATTTCTTGTTGAAGGTAAGTCTTTAAATATTATTGGTTGAATATCGGGAAACGAATTACTGAAATCAAACCCCAAATCGTTGAGAGTTTGAATCCGCCAATCTTCCATGCTTTCAATTTGCCCAAGCTTGCCTGTGTCAGCTGCTGTTAAGGCAATATATTTTATGTTTTTATCATTATAAGAGTTGAAATACATCTTTAATTTTTGGGTCAATCAACGAAGTCTGATATTGCAACATAACAATACTGGTAAGCTCTTGAATACGAGAAAGTGAATGTTTTTGAGCAAGACCTGCAATAATTTTATTCAGCGCGGGTTTATGAGCTACTTGCAAGATTTGATCATTGGCTTTAATGAGCACATCCTCCACATCCGTAATCACTAATGTGTCTTCTGGACTTTGAGCAATGGCATCAACAATCGGTTGAAGCGTGGCTGTTTGAATAATATTTGCTTGAGTGGGTAGGCATGTAAAAACTAAAATCAACCAAAAAGAAAAAAATAATTGACGCATGAGTGATCCTAATAGTGAGAAAATTTATTTTGCTATATTTTTGAAGATATTTTTAACCTTAGACCATATGGATTGCTCATTAGAATCCGTGCTTATTTTACCACCTTGAATTTGCTTTAATTCATTTTCTATATCTGCACACGTTAAAAGATTTTCCGTTTGCTTAAGCTTGCCATTCATCAAAAATGCAGGTGCATAGTCAATTTTATATTTTTTTTGTGCATGAAAAGCAATGCGCAAAATCTCTTTGCCCAAAGCTTCATCATTCAAACCTTGTTCACACTGAACTTCGGTCATCAATTGATTTTGTGTGACAATTTGACACAACCGATTTTGCCAATCAGGTTGCCCTGCCCATTTATCATAGTTTGTTGTTAAAATGCCACTGACTGTTTCATATTTTTCAACATCTCGTGCTTCCCAAGCAATTTTAGCGGCATCAAGAGCCGAAGGATCAATTGGGCAATCAACAAAAGTAAAACACACGAGGCCATTATCAATAAATTTTTCTTTGATTTTTGGCAGCTCTTCATCTTTAAACATTTTGCAGTGAATGCAGTTAAGTGAATGATACATAACAATTTGAAGAGGTGCTTTAGCTTTACCAATCAC
This sequence comes from Candidatus Odyssella sp., assembly GCA_020718185.1. Lineage (GTDB taxonomy): Bacteria > Pseudomonadota > Alphaproteobacteria > Paracaedibacterales > Paracaedibacteraceae > Paracaedibacter_A. The sequence goes on from DYSP01000011.1 coordinate 5,489, forward strand.
CACAGGTGGTAATGTTGATTGAGGCTCTTCTTCTGTAGCATCAGCATCATGCTGTTTGGGTGATACAGCTGCATAAGAATTGGGTACTATCTCAGCAAAAAAGAACATGCCAAAAATAATCATTATAATTTTAAGGTATTTAGAACTCATTTTTTTGCTTTTCATATGCAAGTGAAACTTATCGTCATTTTACGTTAAGAATCATTTTATGAAAAGGGTTTCGTTGCGAAATGTGCCAAAATAAGGTAAGAGTTGATATAAAATCACCATAATAAATTGATTGCCGGTTAAAACGATGCTAGATAAGCACTTTATTTCTAAAACTATTGAAAACTCTTTATATCAAAAATGGGAAGAATCAGGTCTTTTTGCATGTGATCCTCATTCATCCAAACCTGTTTATACGATCATGATGCCCCCACCAAATGTGACAGGCACATTACACGTGGGTCATGCCTTAACTTATACACTGCAAGATATATTGATCCGCTTTAAACGTATGTGTGGTTATGACGTATTATGGCAACCAGGAACAGATCATGCAGGAATTGCCACACAAATGGTGGTTGAGCGCCGTTTAGAAGCTGAAGGAGTCAGCCGGCATGATTTAGGGCGCGAAAAATTTATTGAAAAAGTTTGGGAATGGAAAGAGTATTCCGGCAACAGCATTGTTGAGCAACAACGACGTTTAGGCATTACACCCGATTGGGCACGCCAACGATTTACATTAGATGAAGGATTAAGTGCGGCAGTTCGCCGGGTTTTTGTCCAACTTTATAATCAAGGGCTCATTTACCGCGATAAACGATTAGTCAATTGGGATTCGAAATTGCAAACCGCTGTGTCAGATCTTGAAGCAATTTCTCAAGAAGTAAAAGGGCATTTGTGGTACATTGCCTATCCTCTAGTTGATTTCCCTGGTGAATCAATTATCGTCGCGACCACACGTCCTGAAACACTTCTTGGCGATACAGCAGTAGCGGTTCATCCCGAAGACGAAAGATACCAACATTTGATTGGCAAAAAGGTTAAATTGCCTCTAACGGATCGTGAAATCCCTATTATTGCTGATGAATACTGCGATCGTGAAAAAGGATCTGGTGCTGTTAAAATGACACCGGCTCATGATTTCAATGACTTTGATGTTTGTAAACGTCACAAAATTCCCATGATTAACATTTTGGATACCAGAGCACATCTGAACGAAAATGTACCCTCTCCTTATCAAGGGCTAAGCATTGAAGCAGCTCGCAAACAAGTGTTAACAGATCTTGAAGCTCAAGAATTATTGGTCAAAATTGAATCTATTGTTCATGCACAACCGTTTAGTGAAAGAACAGGTGTTTTAATTCAACCGTTGTTAACGGATCAATGGTTTGTAGATGCTCATACGCTTGCCCAACCCGCCATTAAAGCCGTTGAAGAAGGGACAACTAAATTTGTTCCCGATCATTGGAATTCAACCTATTTTGAATGGTTACGTAATATTCAACCGTGGTGTATTTCACGTCAAATTTGGTGGGGTCACCAAATTCCTGCATGGTTTGGGCCAGATCAAAAGATTTTTGTGGCCGAAACAGAAAGCGAAGCACACGCTCAAGCAACCCAGCATTATGGCTCTAAAGTTGATCTTAAGCGAGAAACAGATGTTTTAGACACATGGTTTTCTTCAGCACTTTGGCCTTTTTCCACGCTTGGCTGGCCAGAAGATACCATTGAGCTAAAGCGTTATTATCCAACAGATGTCTTGGACACAGGGTTTGACATCATTTTCTTCTGGGTTGCTCGAATGATGATGATGGGCTTGCATTTTCTAGGTGAAGTTCCTTTTAAAACGGTTTATATTCATGCACTGGTGCGCGATGAAAAAGGTGCAAAGATGTCAAAGTCTAAAGGGAATGTCTTAGACCCTTTAATCTTAAGTGATGAATATGGTTGTGATGCTTTACGTTATACACTGGCGTCATTGGCTGTACCAGGTCGAGACCTAAAATTAGGCGAGTCCAGAATTCAAGGTTCACGTAATTTTATGACAAAATTATGGAATGCTGCGCGTTTTCTAGAGATGAATCAATGTACTTACGTTAAAGAGTTTAATCCACTTAACGCCAAATTGGTTGTAAACCGATGGATTATAAGCGAATTTGCCACTTTGACCAATAAAGTATATCGCGCATTTGAAGCTTACCGTTTTGATGATGCCGCAGCCGAACTTTATAAATTTTTATGGGGCAACTACTGCGATTTTTATTTAGAGTTTCTAAAACCAATTTTTGCCAATGTTGACGACCAACAATCCCTTGAAGAAAGCAGACAAACGGCAGCATGGGTTTTGATGGAATTCTTAAAAATTGCCAATCCTATCATCCCTTTCATTACCGAAACGTTGTGGAAAGAAGGGGGTGAAACTGAATTACTATTAGGTGCCACATGGCCTGCGTATAGTCAGGAAATCATTGACTCTGCTTACGTTGACACCGCCGCTCAAACAGAAATGAATTGGCTAGTCGACCTCATTTCTGAGATTCGATCACGTCGGACTGAATTTAATGTGCCGCCTGGAGCATTTATTCCTTTACACATTTTTGATGCGACTGCTGACTTAGAAGACCGTCTGATACGTCATGAGCTAATCATTAAACGTCTGGCTAAAATTTCAGACTTGTCAGTCGAAAAAGGAAAGCCTCATGATTTAAAAGGTGTGATTCAGTTTATTCTTGGAGCAGCAACCATTGTTTTGCCGCTGGGACAAAGTATTGATTTAGACGCTGAAAAACAACGTTTACAAAAAGAAGTACAAAAAGTTCAAAGCGATCTGGAAAATGGGATTAAACGCTTAGAAAATAAAAACTTTATGACAAAAGCAAAACCAGAAGTCATTGATGAACTAAAAGAACACGTTGCCAATTTAGAAGTAACAATTGAAAAAATGAAAGATGCATTATTGCGTATTGCTTAAATGATGATTACATATAAGTAATCGATCATGAAAAAACCGTTAGCGGAGGATGTTGGTTTGAATAAAACTCAGGTTTTAGACAGCGTTAAAACGCCAAAAGACATGAAACATTTATCACTTGCAGAGTTACAACAACTCAGCAATGAGGTACGTTCAGAAACGATCGAAGTTGTCTCGAAGGTAGGGGGACATCTTGGTGCAAGTCTTGGCGTTGTTGAATTAACTGTCGCTTTGCATCACGTTTTTAATACACCTGATGATATTTTGATTTGGGATGTAGGGCATCAAGCTTATCCGCATAAAATCCTAACAGATCGACGTGATCAAATGACAAAACTGCGTCAAGTTGGCGGACCATCAGGTTTTACCAAGCGCAGCGAAAGCAAATTTGATCCTTTCGGCGCTGCTCATGCTGCTACATCTATTTCAGCCGGCCTTGGTTTTGCTGTTGGACGCGATTTGAATCATCAAAAAAACCATGTTATTTCAGTCATTGGAGATGGATCAATGAGTGCTGGAATGGCGTATGAAGCCATGAATAATGCGGGTGTATTGAACAGTCGTTTAATCGTGATTTTGAATGATAATGATATGTCGATTGCGCCACCTGTTGGCGCGATGAGCAATTATTTTTCCAGGCTTATTTCATCACGGCCTTATCAATCATTTCGTCAAATAGCCAAAGGATTAGTTAGTCACTTACCTGCTCCTGTTGAGCTTGCTGCCAAACGATTAGAAGAATATGCCCGTGGCATGATTTCTGGTGGAACCTTATTCGAAGAACTCGGTTTTTTTTATGTAGGCCCAATAGACGGTCACAATCTAGAACATTTGATTCCTGTTTTAACGAACGTACGCGATGCAAAAGAAAACCATCCCATCTTAATTCACATTGTGACTCAAAAGGGCAAAGGCTATGCGCCGGCGGAAAACTCTACTGATAAATTTCATGGGGTTGCTAAGTTTGATGTGATAACAGGAACACAACAAAAATCTAAAACAACTGCTCCTAGCTATACAAAAGTTTTTGCTGAAACATTGTGTGAGTTAGCGACCACTGATGATAAAATCGTCGCCGTGACGGCAGCGATGCCATCGGGAACTGGTCTTGACTTATTTTCTAAAAAATTTCCTAACCGATGTTTTGATGTTGGTATTGCTGAACAACATGCTGTAACTTTTGCAGCAGGACTGGCTTGTGAAGGTTTAAAGCCTGTGGTAGCCATTTATTCCACCTTTTTGCAACGTGGTTATGATCAAGTTGTTCATGATGTTGTGTTACAAAAACTTCCTGTCCGCTTTGCCATTGACCGCGCTGGCCTTGTGGGTGCCGATGGTGCCACTCATGCGGGCAGCTACGATTTATCCTATCTTGGATGCTTACCAGACATCGTTTTGATGGCACCTGCAGATGAACTAGAACTCAAACACATGGTTGCCACCTCTCTTGCCATTGACGATTGCCCTTCTGCTTTTCGTTTTCCGCGAGGAGATGGTCTAGGGTTAGATTTAAATGTACGGGCAGAAATTCTGGCTCTTGGAAAAGGACGCATCATTCGAGAAGGCTCAAAAATTGCCATTTTATCAATTGGTTGCCGCTTGCAAGAAGCATTGAAAGCAGCTGATATTTTGACAGCACATGGTTATTCGACCACTGTCGCAGATGCTCGTTTTGCAAAACCAGTTGATGAAAATTTGATTCAACAACTTGCTGCACACCATGAAGTTTTGATAACGATAGAAGCCAATGCAATCGGGGGTTTTTCAACGCAAGTGATGCATGTTTTGGCACGACAAGGCGTATTTGATCGAGGTTTAAAATTCCGACCAATGTGCTTACCAGATGTATTGATTGACCACGACACACCCACAGCACAATATGAAACAGCTGGTCTTGTTGCCAAAATGATCGTCAATGAAGTTATAATGACCCTAGGTGGTTCCGCAATTACGGAATTCAAAGTAGCATAAAGGTAGATAAATTATGGATGTAATATTAGTGCCTCTGGTAAATGTCATTTTAATTGCCCTTAATCTTTATTGGTGGGCTGTCGTCTTATATGTACTGTTGGAATGGTTGGAACATTTCAATGTGATCAATCGCTATAATCAATTTGTTTATAATATGCACACATTCTTATTTCGCATTGTTGAACCTGTGCTGATGATGATTCGTCGAGTCATTCCTAAAATGGGGACGATTGATCTATCCCCAATTATTCTTATTTTATTAATTGTCTTTGTTGAAGGCGTGATTGCGCGCTTAACACTTAAGTTTAGTTAGTTTACATGACACGTTTGATTGATGGTAAGCACATTGCTTTCTTAAAACGTCAGGAAATCAACCAAGATGCCCTGGTGTTTAAGCAAACCTATCATCGTGCCCCAGGTCTAGCAGTCATTTTAGTTGGTCATGACCCTGCAAGTGAAATTTACGTGCGCCGCAAGATCGAAGCTTGTCAACAAGTATCAATTACCTCGTTCTTGCATCAATTTGATGTGGAAACAAGTCAAGATACGCTTCATCAAACAATTCATCAATTGAATAACAATCCAGCGGTGGATGGCATTTTATTGCAACTACCTCTGCCTAAACACCTCGATGCGATGAAAGCAGTTTCGGTCATTTCACCTCATAAAGATGTGGATGGGTTACATCCATATAATCAAGGATTGTTAAATCAGGGACGACCAACATTTGCTCCTTGTACGCCCCAAGGATGTATTCAGCTGTTACATAGTTGTTGCGATTCATTAGTTGGTGCCAATATTGTCATTGTAGGACGTTCGATTTTGGTGGGTCGTCCGCTTGCGGCAATGCTCATTAACTTAAATGCTACAGTTACACTTGCTCATTCTTATACCAAAAATCTCCAAACTCTTTGTCAACAAGCCGACATTGTCATTAGTGTTGTTGGCAAGCCCCAATTTTTGACAGCTGACTATATTAAACCTGGTGCAATTGTTATTGATGTTGGCATTAATCGCATAGCTTTGCCAGATGGAAAGGCTAAACTTGTGGGCGATGTTGATTTTGACAATGTTGCTCCAAAAACGTCTTTCATTACCCCAGTTCCGGGTGGTGTAGGCCCCATGACAATTGCCAACTTGTTGCTTAATACAGTTAAAGCGGCAAGACTAAACAAAAATGAAGAATAACTCGCTCATGCATTTATCCTCTTTAACTCCTACCTTTCAAAAGCCTCAATCCCCATTATTTGGTTCAGGGCCAACAAAAAAATTTCCGGGTTGGACATTCGATCACTTACGTGATACGCTGGTTAGCCGCTCTCATCGTTCAGTAATTGGCATTGATCGCCTTCATCAGATTATTCAACTAACACGAGAAATTTTAGAAATACCTGATTCTCATCAAATTGCCATCCTTGCTGGCTCTGCAACCGGGGCAATGGAAACAGCTTTATGGTCATTACTCGGTAGTAGAGACACTGATATTTTTGCATGGGATGTCTTTGGAAAATTATGGATTGTTGATGCAGTCCAACAATTAAAGATTTCCAGCACGCGCGTTTTTGAAGCTGAATTTGGAGAGCTTCCTGATTTTACTCAGTATCATCCTAACAATGATGTCATTTTCACATGGAATGGAACTACCGCCGGTGTGTGTGTGCCAAACTTAGACTGGATTCCGGAACACCGTCAAGGTTTAACCATTTGTGATGCCACCTCATCCGCCTTTGCTCTGCCCTTAGATTGGGCCAAATTAGATGCCACGGCGTTTTCATGGCAAAAAGGGTTAGGCGGTGAGGCAGGTCACGGCATGCTTGTTTTAAGCCCTCGCGCCCTTGATCAATTGCAAAGTTATACACCTTCCTGGCCTATCCCGCGTTTATTTCGTCTAGCCAATAATCAACAAGTGTTGACTGGATTATTTGCAGGCAAAACGATTAATACACCATCGATGCTTTGTGTTGAAGATTGTATTGCAGCTCTTAAATGGGCAAAAAATCTTGGGCAAAAAGGCCTTACAAAACGAACTTTTGCAAACTTTAGTGTGTTAGAAAAGTGGTTAGATCACCACTCTTATCTTACTTATTTATCTTGTGATAAAGCCAATACCTCACCAACATCTGTGTGTTTTAAGATTAAAGATGATGCTGCTCTCAAAAATCAAGAAACAATAATCATTCAGCAAGTGTGTCAACAATTAGCAGATCTAAATATAGCATGCGATATTAAAAATCATATGTTTGCTCCACCATCATTTCGAATTTGGTGCGGCCCAACAGTTGAATCCTCGGATTTAGAATTATTAATACCCTGGATTGATTGGGCAGTGGATTCCGCTTTTTCAAATAGTTAACACAAAAGAGATTTTTCAATTTTCTTTGCCTTCAAATATTTTACACTATATTATTTAAAATAAAGCTGCGCCAAGGAGATGCCATCATGCGTATCATTGATATACCTGAATTTAAAGATAAGACCGACGTTTTAACAATGCCAGAAACAGCAAATTTGATAGATGTTGTTGTCAAAATGGCAGAGCGTAATGTTGGTTCGGTTGTAGTGGTGCGAGACTCTAAAGTGGTTGGTATTTTTACCGAACGTGATTTGCTAACAAAGGTTGTTGGTAAAAGAAAAAAAGTCGAGGATTTATCCTTAATCGATGTTATGACCAAGAACCCAAAAACTGCCAGTCTGAATGACACGGTAGCTGATTCTATGCGCCGGATGAGTCAAGGTCATTTTCGACACTTACCCGTTATTGATGATAAGAAAAATTTAATTGGGATTATTTCTCAAGGCGATTTTGTAGCCTACACTTGGTATGATATTTTTACAAAAATTACGAATCAAACCAAGCGTTCTTTTCTCAGCAATACTCAAGTATGGATGTTGGTTTTAGGACCGCTCGCGTATCTTTTAGTCTTAAAATTTTTTATCCATTAAATTCAGATAATTATTACTTTACAAACGAGCTCCAGGCAAAAGATTATTGAGAATTTGACGAACTTCCGGCAATCTGTTCGCTATCATACGCATATAATACCCTTTCACATCAAGGCGATGCCCTTCTGTGCGTGAGTAAAGTTACACCTACTTTGACGAATATTTTGTTGACGAATATTTTCAGCAGCTTTTAATAAATCTGGCAGAGAAACTGCTGTACATTATCAACTTCTCGTTGGGCAGAAGGAAGTTTAAAATTGGATCGTGTAGCCAAGCTTAATCTTATTAACGCTCAACTGATTATTTCGAACAAAGAATAATTGCTTCTGTGCAGAATAAATGTATAGTTGCCCCATATAATAATAATGTTGATATACGTATTATTTTCATAAAAACTCTATTTTCTCAAACTACATAAAAAAACAAATGGTTATTAACCATATTTAACAAGTGTATATATCGTTCGAGCTAAATTATCTAATAAAATCCCCAATGAAATATCAATCTCTTGTCCTTCAATTGTGGCAGCATTTCCCATTCCTTCAACTTGGATCTCATTTTCAAGACTTGCTTTTTTGATGGCAAGTTTCATTACTTCTAACTGATAACCAACGAAAGGATTGGATGATACCATTGCTACTATCCCTCTAATATTGTTGGATGTTAGCCATGCTTGAGTGCTATCTTCAGTTTGCGCTCTGGCATTTCCATTTCTTTTTTTAGCATCGACAAAAAGAGGTTGCGATGCTCTTAACGGTGCAACAATTTTTAACTGGTTCCAAATAAGTTTTGCTGCTCCTACCTCATCATCCGGTAACGTGTGAGGCGCTTTCCACGATGGATCCATTGCAAAAGGCGCAGAGTTTAGTAAAACTGCTGTTGTTTCTGATTTAAATAAAGTACGTTCTCCTGTCAAAAAAACAATCTTTGTTGTTGGTGATATGTTTATTTTTTGTTCGTCTACTAACTGTGATAAAAACATTAATCGTTCACGCATCGATGGAATAGTGGAGCCTTGAATACAAATATAATTAGGGTTTTTATGAATAGGATAAACAGGATCAATATCACCTAATCGTTTGAAGAGGTTTAAGATTTTCTCTTTCACACTAACAGAAAGACCTGCACATAATTTTTTATAATGTGATAGGGACTTTTCATCTAATCGTTCTGCTCCTTTGGGGCGGAGAAATTTTTGTTGTGCAAAATCATTTAATTTAAAAATATCCGCTGAATTTTCTGGGTTTGAATTAAAGCATGCCACGATTTCCAGAACTTCAGGAAGAAGCTGTCCTTTGTCATCGGTTATCATTGCCTGAGAGAATGAGATGTTCCAGAACAATAAAAAAATCGATATGCATTTTTTTAGCATGAGATAGTCCTTTTTCAAGATATACTCGTTATAATAAATTGATTCTGCAATCATGAGGGAAAGAATGTGGATTACAGACAAGATATCAATCCCAGAGTGGGAGCTGATTGAAACATTTATTCGCGCAACAGGCCCTGGGGGACAAAACGTCAATAAGGTCTCAACAGCTGTCCAATTAAGATTTAATGTCCTCTATTCTCCATCTTTACCCTCTAATATCCGCCAACGTCTTTTACAGATTGCGCGCAATCGTATTAACAAAGAAGGCTTTTTGATTATCATCGCACAACAATTTCGCAGTCAAGATCAAAATCGTCAGGATGCAAGAGCACGTTTAATACAACTCATCAAAAGCGCTCTTTACAAACCTGCTAGGCGAGTGGCAACCACCCCATCTTATTCCTCTAAAGAGAAACGTTTACAAGCAAAATCCATACATAGTCAGCGTAAAAAACTTCGCAGAAATATCATTGACGAGGACTAAGTCTAAAAATCTGTTATTTTTTAAAATTATCAATGGCTTCTTGAAGAATTTTTAACGCTGTTTCACATCCTTCCCAACCAATAACGCGTACCCATTTATTTTTTTCTAAATCTTTATAATGGGTAAAAAAATGTGCGATCTGATCAAGTTTAATCTTTGGCACATCATATACGTTTTCAACTTTGTCATAAATGGCACTGATTTTAGATGTCGGCACTGCTAAAATTTTTTCATCACGGCCTGCCTCATCTTCCATAATTAAAACGCCTAAAGGGCGCACAGGAATAACGCAACCTGGAATAAGACGCTCTTCACTTAACACCAGCACATCAGCAGGATCACCATCTGCAGATAATGTATGGGGTACAAAACCATAATTACATGGATAATACATAGCAGTGTGCAGCATACGATCAACGAAAATAGCACCCGATTCTTTATCAAGTTCATATTTCACAGGATCCGCTCCCATAGGAACCTCAATAATAACATTTAATTCGTGGGGTGGATTTTTACCTATTGAAATTTTTGCAACATCCATGGAAAGTCTCTCTTCAAATCTTTTATGTAATATTTTGTAATCTTATATCATATGTGTTAGAAAAAAATCAGTATAAAAGTATAGATATACTCTTCGTGATTGGAAACGTGGATTTATAGCATCGAGATTTGAGGCGATTTTTTCGGTTAACCGACAATGCGAGTAGGCTCTCCCTGCAGAGGTCAATCGAAAAAAAGAACCCAAAAGTCGATTGATAGAAATTCACTCTTTCATGGGTAACACATGAAAGATATAAAAAATATTGAACACTTCCATTGCACCACAAAAATGGATCCATAAAAAAGAAAGTCTATGAAAAAAGTTAAAACAGCTATATTTCCTGTGGCAGGTCTTGGCACACGTTTTTTACCGGCAACAAAAGCAAGCCCCAAAGAAATGCTTATTGTTGGCGATATGCCGTTAATTCAACACGCTGTTCTAGAAGCTGTAGAAGCCGGCATTGAACGTTTTATTTTTATTACCTCTCAGGGAAAAACAGCAATTGAAGATCATTTTGATAGAAATAAATTATTAGAAACATTTCTAGAGCAACGTCACAAAATTGCTGATCTTGAAAAGATCCGAAGAAGCCAACTGCAACCAGGGCAAGCTATTTTTATTCGTCAGCAAGATCCGTTAGGACTTGGGCATGCCGTGTGGTGCGCGCGTCACCTTATTCAAGATGAACCTTTTGCTTTGCTGTTAGCAGATGACCTTATTATTTCAAAGACACCTTGTACTAAACAACTGGTAGACGCTTATGAGGCAAATGGCTCCGGCAATTATGCAGCTGTCATGGAAGTTGCTATGGCAGATGTATCAAAATATGGTATTCTGGACATTCAACAGCAAACCAACAATGTGATGACTGCAAATAGCGTGATAGAAAAACCTGACCCGACAACAACACCATCCCGTACAGCTATTGTAGGACGTTATATCCTCGATCCTCGTGTGTTTAATTATATTGACACACAAAAACTAGGTGTTGGTGAGGAGGTTCAGTTAACAGATGCTTTTAACCCAATGATTAGTCAAAACATTCCCTTTTTAGGTATGTTATTTGAAGGCGAACGGTTCGACTGCGGTACAAAAGAAGGATGGCTGGATGCTAACATCGCCTATGCTTATAAAGATCCTGAATTAAAGCCGCGTTTATTAGAAACACTGAATAAATATACTATTTCCAACTAAGGGCGAAAATAATATGCAAATTACAATCATTGGCGCTGGATATGTTGGACTAGTTACAGGTGCATGTTTTGCTGAATTTGGCTATAAAATAACTTGTGTAGATAAAGATCATCAAAAAATAGACTTGCTCAATCGTGGCATATCTCCGATCTATGAACCAGGCTTAGACAGTTTGCTATCGCAAGGAAGCAAATCGGGTCGACTTTGTTTTACCACCGAGTTGGAAGAAAGCGTGGCAACGGCTGATATTATCTTTTTAGCTGTTGGCACACCTACTTCTGAAGAAACAGGCGAAGCGGATTTGTCTTATGTTTTTTCTGCGGCTCAGGAAGTTGGCGCAGCTTTAAAAAAATATTGTGTGATTGTTACAAAATCCACCGTTCCTGTAGGCACTGCCCGTCAAGTTGAGGCAATTATCAAAACCGTTAATCCGACGGCTGAATTTGAAATGGCGTCTAATCCTGAGTTTTTACGCGAAGGAGCAGCCATTAATGATTTCATGCGGCCAGATCGTATTGTTATTGGAACAGATGGTGCAAATCGTGCGCAAGAAATGCTTCAAAGGTTATACAGACCTCTTTATCTTATTGAAACGCCTATGATTTTCACAGGTATTGAGACCGCAGAGTTAACCAAATATGCCGCTAATGCCTTCTTGGCAACAAAAATTGCTTTCATCAATGAAATTGCCGACATTTGCGAAAAAACGGGTTCTGACATTCAGGATGTTGCTAAAGCTATGGGTCTTGATCATCGTATTGGACGTCACTTTCTTCACGCTGGACCAGGGTATGGGGGATCTTGCTTCCCTAAAGACACAATGGCGCTTGTTGCTACATCTAAAGAGCTTGGTAGCCCAACGAACATTGTCGCTTCTGTCGTGCAATCAAACAAAGATCGCAAAATAAATATGGCAGCGAAAATTATCGATGCCATGGACGGCTCGGTTCAAGAGAAAAAAATTGCTATTTTAGGGTTAAGTTTCAAACCAGATACAGATGACATGCGGGATTCCCCTAGCCTTTCTATTATTCCTGAACTTTTAAAAGCAGGGGCTAAAATTATTGCTTATGATCCCATTGCTCAAGGCCCTGCCAGTCGATTACTTCCTCATATTTTATATGGAAAAAGCTCTGAAGAAGTTGCTGTCCAAGCTGATGCATTAGTTATTTTAACTGAATGGAATGAATTTAGAGCTTTAAATTTAGAAAAAATGAAAGAGCTTATGAGAACACCGCTTATTATTGATTTACGCAATATTTATAAACCGCATGAAATGGCTCAAGCTGGATTTGATTATGTTTCAGTGGGCAGACCAACTGCTAAAAAAATAACATCCTCGCAAAAAGGTGACAAATGAGTCATTCCTTTAACCAAGCGATTTTTCGTGAATATGATATTCGGGGCACATTCAATAAAACATTCCTTATTACGGATGCTTATGAAATTGGTCTGCGTTTTGCAACGATTTTACAGGAAAAACATAAGAGCCCCCTTGTTTGTGTATGTCGTGATGGGCGATTAAGCTCACCAGACCTGACCAACGCGCTGATTCAAGGACTCAGAGAAGCAGGCGCAAATGTACTAGACATTGGCCTTGGACCTACGCCTATGCTTTATTATTCAACCAAAATTACACCGGCAGTTGCAGGTATTATGGTTACAGGATCGCACAACCCTAGTGATGATAATGGTCTTAAACTTACTTTAAAAGAAATTCCTTTTTTTGGACAACAAATTCAAGATCTGAAAAAAGTCATTCCAATAAAAAGTCAAATTCTTGGCTCCTTAGAATTTATTGACGTACGTGAACAATATATTGATCGTTTATTAATTGACTGTCCCAAACAACCACTAAAGAAACTAAAAATCGCCTGGGATTGTGGGAATGGTGCGGCTGGTGAGATTATTGAACTTTTGACAGAGCGTTTAGATAATCACAGCATACTACTGAATACAACAATTGATGGTACATTCCCTGCTCACCATCCAGATCCTACTGTTGAAGAAAATCTTACACAACTGCGTGATGAGGTTAATAGCCATTATTGTGATATTGGTATCGCCTTTGATGGTGACGGAGACAGAATTGGTGTTATTGATGGCCAAGGGCGCATTTTGTGGGGCGATCAACTCCTTTGTTTGCTTGCTGAGGATGTATTGGGTCATAATCCCGGAGCCAAAATTATTGGCGATATAAAATCAAGCCAAGCATTGTTTGACTACATTGAGCACTTGAATGGTATCCCCATTATGGCTAAGACAGGTCATTCAAACATCAAAATGCTGATTAAAGAAACAGGTGCTGTTCTTGCTGGTGAAATGAGTGGCCATATCTTTTTTGCCGATAATTATTATGGATTTGATGATGCTATTTATGCAGCCGTACGGTTACTTGGCTTTCTTGAAACCCAATCACAATCGTTAAATGATTTATACGATGCACTGCCTAAATATTATAATACGCCCGAGATACGTATTCCTTGTATTGAAGAAGATAAATTTAATATTGTTAACAAAATTCAGTCAGATCTTGAAAAACAAGGTGCAAATGTCATTGCAATAGATGGTGTACGCGTAAAAACAGATACTGGTTGGTGGTTGGTGCGTGCATCTAACACGCAATCTCTCCTGATCATTCGTTGCGAAGCTTATATGCAAGATCAACTCCCTATCCTTATTAACCACATGAAATCATGCGTTGCTCCCTACATAAATCTAGATGGATTGGATCTATAATTAGAAAATACTTTTTCACTGTCCTGATCTTGCTGATCTCTTTTGCGCAACAACACTGTCTAGCATTTAATAAAGCTTTGATGGATAGCAACTTCATCATCGTTGCGAATGCGCCATTTACAGATCTACAAATAATTGTTGCTTTATCTTCATCAAGAAAAATCATTGCGTTAGATGGAGCTGCAGATAAACTACTTGATGCTCAAATTATTCCAGATATTATTATGGGGGACTTTGATTCAATTAATAAAAGCAAATGGGGCATTAAAGAAGGATTTGATCAAATCACTGACAAAAGTACTTCCTATACAATTCGAAAAAACAATAAAAATGTTTTAGTTGTCCCCACAAAAGACCAAAACTTTACAGATTTGGAAAAAGCAATAAAGTTTTGTGATGAGCATTCTTCCCCTGATATACTTATTCTTAATGCTGTTGGTGGACGAATGGATCATAGTCTTGGCAACATAAGAGCACTTAGAAAATTTCATAATCCTGCACGTCTTTTAAGAATCAGAACCGATACACAAACGCTAGAAATGGCTAAAAATGACTTTTCTCATCAAACAGGAAAAGATTTTCATATTTATGGGGAAAAAGGAGATTATTGTGGCATTATGGCGTTTCCAGATGCGCATATTTCCACATCTGGTTTAGTGTATGATGTGACAGATTTTCATTTAGAATTTGGATATAATGAAAGTATCTGTAATTCTTTTAAAACAACAAAAGCTGTTATTACTATATACAAAGGGGAAGCTCTGTTAATATATCCAAATCCTAAGTTGACTTTTGGTATGCTTTCGGCGTCTTAAAACCTCATCTAAAACTACATCATCAAATGTAAACTCTTGGACCTAATTGACTACATTTAAGACAAGGGTTCAAATAGCGCTTCAAGATCATCTGAAGAAAATGCCCCTTCACCTTCAGAATTGGCCTGGAAAATACCTGACAGCAAGTTCGATTTGCGTTGCTGCATGGCCATAATTTTTTCTTCGACAGTACCAACAGTCATTAATTTATAGACAAAAACTGGTTTTTCCTGGCCTATACGATAAGCACGGTCAGTTGCTTGATTTTCAACAGCTGGATTCCACCATGGGTCAAAGTGAATAACCGTATCGGCTGCTGTTAGGTTCAAGCCTGTTCCACCTGCTTTTAAGCTGATTAAAAAGACAGATACTTTACCAGATTGAAAATCATCAATCGGTTGAGCGCGATCTTTAGTTTGCCCTGTCAATTTAACGTAAGAAATCCCCATGCTATTAAGCTCTTGCTCAATCAAAGCTAACATACTGGTAAATTGCGAAAACAATAAAATTTGCCGACCTTCTTCAACCATTTCTGGCAATGTATCTTTTAAGAATTGAACTTTAGCAGATTCAATCATATGTCGTGCAATATCTAACTTTAACAACCGTGGGTCACAACAAACCTGACGTAATTTAAGTAAAGCATCTAAGATCACGATATGGCTGCGTTTCAAACCTTTATCACGAATTTCTTGCTGCACACGTTCATGCATCGTCATGCGAATTGATTCATATAAAGCACGCTGTTCTGGCAAAAGCTCAATATTTTGAACAATTTCTGTTTTTGGTGGCAATTCTGAAACAACTTGTTGTTTTGTACGTCGCAACATAAAGGGTTTAACACGACGTGCTAAATTTTGACGACGTTCTTCATCCCCCATTTTTTCAATGGGAAACCGAAAGATTTGGTTAAACTTTTTTTGATCCCCTAAAAACCCTGGCATCAAAAAATAAAATAATGACCATAGTTCACCCAAATGATTTTCCATAGGTGTACCAGTAAGGCAAAGACGATGACGTGCCTGAATCTGCTGAACAATACGGTGAGCCATGGTATTTGGGTTTTTAATAACTTGGGCTTCATCAAGAACAAGCATGTGATATTCATGTTTTAATAATTGATCTTTATCTCGAGATAGTAAGGGATAAGTCGTCAAGATCAAATGATGCTGCGTAATTTGTTCAAATAGATCGCGTCGATCGTTGCCATGTAGAATGAGCACCTTTAAATCTGGTGCAAATTTAGTCGACTCTAATCGCCAGTTAGTCATCAAACTCGTAGGTGCCACCACTAAAGTTGGCAAATTCATCCGACCAGATTCATGTTCTATTAAAATATGGGCAAGCGTTTGAATTGTCTTCCCCAACCCCATATCATCAGCCAACACGCCATTTAGATTGTTGGCACGCAAAAATTGCAACCAACTTAATCCTTGAGTTTGGTAACCACGTAATTCACATTGCAAGCCTTTAGGGGGGTCGACTTGATCAATCATAGTAAAGTCTTTTAGCTTATTACCCAGCACCCGAATCTGTTCATCCCCAAACCAACGCATTTGCGCCGCTTGCATCGCTGCTTCAATTTCAACAAGCTGGGTGGATTGCCAAGCAGAAAGTCGCAATTTCCCGTCATCAGTCAACGCATCTGCTTCATGAAGTTCAATAAGAGTTTGAGCAATAAAACGAATTTTTGCTGCCGGTACAGGCAATAACTGACCATCGTCAAGAGGCACGTAAATAAAGGTACCTTCGTCTGATTTCAAAGCAGACTGGACTTGTTCACGCGTGCTTTGTTCACGCAACATCCGTACCAGCATTGGTAAAATATTAACGCGCCTGCCGTTAATCATCATACCTAGTTCTAAGTCAAACCAATCCGTAGATGCAGATGAACTTTTATCAAGATTAGCATACCATTCCCCATTTATTTCAATGGGGCGAAACGGGAAAGTATCGTCTACTTCAACATCCCACTCAGCTTCTTTTAACAAAGGAATACCCTTGAAATAAAATGCACGGCCTTCTTCTGCAAGGTTATCTGTGTCAGTCACCAATACAACATTTGCTTTTTCCAGCACCGCCGCATCAACAACAGCACCGTAATTTTTTAAAGCAATCCATCCGAGGTTTGTTAGCGATAAAAGAACCTGTTGCTCTATTTCTGCCTCAATACCTTCAGCATTTGGATTAAATCGTCGTAATTGGTCAGGATACTCAAAATAAAGGTCGCCTAAGATTTTTTCAATGGTTTTAGCAGCAGACCAAGGGCGATCTTTCGATTTCACTTCGCTTGCAAAAATCTTCAACTTAATTTTAAATGGCAAAGCCATAGCGCTGTTATCGCCTTCTTGAATATGAATAGTTGGTTGAACAAGGGATGTCATACGTCTTTAGTTTAACCTTAAATTAGGTAAATTATAGATGAGAACCACCGCAAGGTCTCTCATTAATCTAGTCATTATATAGGAATACAAAGCCCCTTGTCCATGTTTTTCCTAATTCGAGAGATTTCCATGTAACGATTATCCATTATCAGGATTACCTAAGATCAATTTTCGATTTTAGGTACACGCGGACAAATCAGTTTT
>DYSP01000011.1:23194-41731 GCA_020718185.1 Candidatus Odyssella sp.
TCCAACGGTTTTGTGTATCTTCGTTAATAATTTCACCACTTTCTTCTACAAGAAACAGGATTACCTAAGATCAATTTTCGATTTTAGGTACACGCGGACAAATCAGTTTTTTTAACTCTAAAAATACGGGTTCATTGGCCGCGATCACATCACCTGTACTCAAAAATTCTTTATCCCCATTAAAATCGCAAATATAGCCGCCTGCTTCTTTAATCATAATTATCCCTGCGGCCAAATCCCAAGGTTGTAGATCCATTTCAAAATACCCTTCAAATCGGCCAGCAGCAACAAAAGCAAGATCAAGGGCAGCGGCGCCAAAACGACGAAGTCCCGCCGTCACCGGCATAATTTTCTCAATCAAATTAACAAAACGCTTTGCATCACCACGACTGCCAAACGGCGTTCCTGTAGCCAAAAGTGCTTCATCTAAATGGCGGCGCCCTGAAACACGCAAACGACGTTGATTCAAGAAAGCACCTTTTCCTTTTTCTGCCCAATACAACTCATCTGTAACCGGGTTAAAGATGAGACCTGCAACAATTTCTCCGTGAGATTCAAGAGCAATAGAAATAGCAAAATGAGGAACACCATGTAAAAAATTAGTGGTACCGTCAAGAGGATCAATAATCCAACGGTTTTGTGTATCTTCGTTAATAATTTCACCACTTTCTTCTACAAGAAAGCTGAATTTTGGGCGCGCCTTAGAAAGTTCTTGAATCAAAACTGATTCTGAACGACGATCTGCTGTGGAAACAAAATCACCCAAACTTTTCCGTGACACCTGTAAATGTTCAATTTCACCAAAGTCTCGAATGAGCCCCTTGCCTGCTTTTTCCGCTGCCAAAATCATGACATTAATTAAAGCTGATGTTCCGGCCATTCGTTGAGAAATCATAAATCACCTTTTATTATTATTGTAAAGTGCATGCCAGCCTTCGCTGGCAGGAAATAATATACTTACTAAAAATTAATCTTTAAATCGTTCGACATAGGTGCCGTCCTCAGTATTAACAACAACACGCATACCAGCACCAATGTGCGGTGGAACCATGACACGCAATCCATTAGTTAAAATAGCGGGTTTATATGATGAAGAAGCTGTTTGACCTTTGACAACAGCGTCAGCTTCTTCAATTTCTAGCACAACTGTTTCTGGCAGTTGCACGCCCACAGGCTTTTCTTCATACATTGATACGTTCACCATCATGCCATCTTGCAAAAAGGCTGCTGGTTCACCCACAAAATCTTTTTCAATGTTAATTTGCTCAAATGTATCTTGATCCATAAACACTAAGCTATCACCTTCTGCATAAAGGAACTGATAAGGACGTTCATCCAAATGCACACGTTCTACAGTTTCAGCTGAGCGGAATCGTTGAATAGTCTTTGTCCCTTCCAACAAAGCTTTCATTTCCACTTGCATATAAGCACCACCTTTTCCAGGTTGCGTATGCTGTGTTTTTGTTACAACCCAAAGTTTGCCTTCAAACTCAAGAATATTACCAACGCGAACAGCGTTTCCATTGATTTTCATAAAATCCTCTTATTTCCCTTTAAACACATCAATAATTTGCGATAACATTTCAAGCGCTTCTGGCTTTGGTCGTTGGAAGAAATTACGTCCAATGATTGACCCAAACCCACCGCCTTGCATAATCGCTTTCGCATCTTGTACTACATTATCAGCTGCTTTTGTTTCACCACCCGAAAAAATCACAATCCGACGACCATTAAAGCACGATTGAACGACATGCTCTACCCGTTCTTTTTGTGTATCAACTTTTACATGATCTAGATAGAGCTTTTTCGCTTCGGGAATTTCTAAATAATCTGTCGATAACTTTACTTTGACAATGTGTGCTCCCAACAAACAGGCCATATGCGCACCATAAGCAATAACATCGGTCGCTGTTTCGCCTTGCTTAGAAACAGCACCACGCGCATAAGACCAAACGACAACCGCTAACCCACACGCCCTTGCTTGGGCTGATAGATCACGTAATTCTTCCATCATATCGAGAGATGCATCAGATCCTGGATAAATTGTAAATCCGATCGCCGAACACCCTAGTCGCAAGGCATCATCGATAGAGGCGGTGATTGCCTGATCCGGCGCATTTTCTTTACCGTAAAGACTATTACTGCTATTGATTTTTAAGATTGTCGGAACAGCACCAAGATAAGATTCAGCCCCAGCTTCTAACCATCCAAGCGGCGCTGCATAAGCTGATAGACCACCATCAACAGCAAATTGATAATGATAATGGGGGTCAAAGGCAGCTGGTTGACTCACAAACGTACGAGGGCCATGCTCAAAGCCTTGATCAACAGCTAAGATAACCATTTTTCCTGTGCCACTTAGTTTTCCATGCATCAGAATTCGTGCAAGGTTTTGCTTAACTCCAGGATTTTCGCCTTCGTAATGAGAGATAATTTTTCGAACTTTTTGTGTCACACGCATTTTATACTCTTCGTGATTGGAAATGTGAATTTATAACATTGAGATTTGAGGCGACGTTTGTTCTGGCGCGACGATAATAGTAGAATCTCTTTGAGGAGCGCCAGAATAAAATTGAGCCCAAAGATTAATTGGTAGAAATTCGTATTTTCATTCATGATGAGTAAAAGACCTATTATATTATTTAAAAAAGGATTTCGCCCTCACCTTTAATGATGAGAGCGTTACGTTACATACCAATCGAGATCAGTCTATCCGATTTTTAATAATTTAGGTATCCAAAAAACTCCGTAATTTACGTGAACGGCTGGGATGTTTTAATTTACGTAAAGCTTTAGCTTCAATTTGACGAATCCGTTCGCGAGTCACAGCAAACTGTTGCCCTACTTCTTCAAGAGTATGATCCGTATTCATGCCAATCCCAAAACGCATTCTCAACACACGCTCTTCACGTGGTGTCAAACTTGCTAATACCCGAGTAGTCGTTTCTCGAAGATTGGTTTGAATCGCAGCCTCTACTGGCAACACTGCATTTTTATCTTCAATAAAATCACCTAGGTGACTATCTTCTTCATCACCAATTGGTGTTTCAAGACTGATTGGTTCCTTTGCGATTTTCATTACTTTACGCACTTTTTCAAGCGGCATAGCTAATTTTTCAGCCAACTCTTCTGGAGTAGGTTCGCGACCAATTTCATGCATCATCTGACGAGAAGTACGTACAATCTTGTTGATCGTCTCAATCATGTGCACTGGAATACGAATGGTACGCGCTTGGTCAGCAATCGAACGGGTAATTGCTTGACGAATCCACCATGTTGCATATGTTGAAAATTTATAACCGCGACGATATTCAAATTTGTCGACAGCTTTCATCAACCCAATATTTCCTTCTTGAATAAGATCCAAGAATTGAAGTCCGCGATTTGTATATTTTTTCGCAATTGAAATAACTAAACGTAAGTTTGCTTCGATCATTTCTTCTTTTGCACGCGAAGATTCCCGTTCTCCTCGCTGAACAACAATAACGATTCGACGGAATTCAGGAAATGCCAAGCTGGTTTCTTCAGAAACTTCTTCAATAATATTCAATAGCTCTTGCACAACACCGCTGTGTTTTTCTGCAAATGACTTCCAACCCTTGCTTGTCTGTTTATTCACTTTTTCTAAAAAGTGTGCATCCATTTTATGTTTATTTAGAAAATCTAAAAACACATCACGCCTAACGCCTGATGATTCAGCCAAACTAACGACACGACGTTCTAAATTAGAAATTCGATGATTAACTTTGTTATGTTGTTCAACAAGATATTCGATACTATTAGAGTTTAATTTTAACTCTTCAATGATACCTACCAAGGATGTTTTCAAATTTTTATAGGCATCATCATGAGTGATTTGATCACCTGTAAATTCTTTTGTGATTAATAGTTGATGGTGTTCCCAAAACTGAGAATATAACTCTGTATAGCTATTTAATAAGTTGAGTACTTTCGGAAGCAAGCTTTGTTCCATAGCCGACAAAGGTTGACTTGGAACCTCAACATCTGCTTCAACACCTTCTTCCAAATCAGGTTCCTCGGCGTCCCCTTCCTCGGTTGAGATTTCGCTTAAATCTTCTTCATCGTCAAAGCTATTATTTGTATCAATTGCAATAATTTCTCGCAGCAACAGTTTGCCTGCTTCAAGTTGTTCACGCCAATGATCCATAACACGGGCTGTAAGTGGGCTTTCACATAACCCACCCAACATCATTTCTTTACCTGATTCGATGCGTTTGGCAATGGCAATTTCACCTTCACGCGATAATAACTCAACGTTACCCATTTCACGTAAATACATGCGGACTGGGTCGTCTGTTCGACCAACAGCAACTTCAGAAACTTCGTTTTCTTCTTCTTCGTCTTCAAAAGCATTTCTGTATTCTTCAGTCGGCGCAAGTTCGCCGTCTAATGCCCCTTCTTCAACTTCATCACTATCAACAATACTAATACCCATTTCTGAAATAGTAGACATAGCTTCATCGATTTGATCAGATGATAACTGATCTTGAGGTAGTGCTTCGTTTAAATCATCATACGTGATATAGCCTCGTGCTTTTCCCTTACTAATGAGTCGCTTTAACGTGGGATTTGACTTACTTAATTCCATAAGAGGAATATCATCCAGTGCCTCACCCTCAGACGGTTTTTGTGCTAATTTTACTACCATGTTGCCAGAGCTCCTTAGTTAGGTTTTTGAACCACCAGGTTTTTTTTTAAAAGTTTCAATTTTTGCCAAACGTGTTCATTCAAATTTGACGATAATTCTGCCGCGGTTTGCGTTGCTTCTTGTCTTAAATTTTGATCTTCTTGCATTGCTTTCCAAATTTCGATCCATCCTTGGTACGCCATTTCTAAATCTGATGTTACATGTGCAAACCGTGCCTTATGATACGTATCACGGCATAATAGTTGATCTAGTATTAAGGCAAATCCTGCTTCTTGCAATCTTTCTCTTAACACTACAGGACTTATATGGGGTTCCTCTCCACAAAAGTCGAGCAGTTTTTGTCGTATATTATGAAATGAATTATCCGTAAAGGTTAAATCCATTAATTGTTCACTTAGCTGTGATACTAATGTGGGGTGATTTATCAAAGTTGCCAACAAAATTTTCTGCCCATCTGCATTTTTTTTTGTTTCTGTTAACTTTTTTGTCACCAAATTCACAGTTGGCACATATCCTTTAAAAGATTTATCTCGCTGTGTTTGCAAAAAGGCCTGTAGTCTACCATTAAAATCTTGGCGATAAAAATGTTGGATATCTGGATCATGAATTTGATTTGTTAGCTCTAAAATTCCTTTTCGCACTTTTGCCTTTTTCTCTGGCGTGGAGAGATCTTGCTTTGAAAAGAAATGATCCCATATCACATCATTTAATGGTTTAGCTTGTCTTAGCAATTGCTGAAAGGCAATGGTACCTTGCTGTTTAATATAGCTGTCAGGATCTTCTCCGCTACCCAAAAAACAAAAAGACAAGCTGTATCCTGGCTTAATAACCTCTAATGCTTTATAGGCTGCACGCTCAGCTGCTTTTATTCCGGCCACATCTCCATCAAAGCAAAGGATAGGCGTTGCACAGGTGTGCCACAAAAGTTGCAACTGGTCAACTGTCATTGCCGTACCAAGCGGAGCTACTGCTGTTTCAATACCATTTTGATGCAAGCTAATCACATCCATATATCCTTCAACAACCACAAAAGATTGACCATTTCGAGCAGCAGGCAAAGCATGGTTCAATGCATAGAGTTGTCGTCCTTTATGAAACAAAGGTGTGTCGGGGGAATTTAAATATTTTGGTTCACCTTGATCAATAATTCGACCACCAAAAGCAATCACTCGTCCCTTTACATCTAAAATAGGAAACATAATTCGACCACGAAATCGATCATACGTTCTGGAATTGCGTTCTGATTGACCAATTAACCCCAACTGTATAAGTTGCGATTCATCACAACTGTAACTTGTAAGAAACTCTTTTAATCCTGATTCAGGGGCATAGCCAACACGAAAGTTTTTCGCTGTGATACCCAACATAGCGCGATTTTTGAGATATTGACGAACAAACTCTGCAGACGGTTTGCGTAATTGTCCTTCAAACCACTGACAAGCAAGTTCCATCGTTTGATAAAATGATTGATTGATTTCTTTGGTTTGCGCATTTGCCTGAGCATTTTCAAACTGAGGAACAGTAAGATTTACCTGATCCGCCAGATATTCAACAGCTTCCATAAACGGTAAGTTCATCTTTTCCATAATGAAATTAAAGAGATCGCCATGAGCACCACAACCAAAACAATGATAAAATCCTTTTTCATCATTGACCGTAAAAGATGCCCCTTTTTCTTGATGAAAAGGACAAAGACCAGAATATTCACGACCTTTTTTCTTAATAACGACAAAACGACCTACCACAACCGATAAAGGCAATCGATCACGTAAAGACTGGGTAAATTCGTTTAATTTTGTCATATGTTTATTTTAGGCTTTATTAAAATTTTTATTGACCAAGCGGAAGCTTCATCCAAGTAGGGCGATTGAGTGAAATCTGAGTTTTTCCGCACATTAAAGGCTTATCTATTGCTTCAAGGCGTATCAAAGCCAAGCCTCGATCTTGGCAAACACCGCGCCACTGTCCAACCTCAACATTGTTGGCTGTAATCGGCATTTCTAAATCTACAGATCCACTAATGGTTACGGGAAACAATCGCTTGCGTACTAACCCACGATATCGCGTTCTGGAAGTAAGCTCTTGCCCCATATAGCATCCTTTATCCCAGCTAATCGCATTCAATTCATCCATACCATTTTCCAAAGGAATTGATTTATCGACCAACAAGTCTGAATTTGATTCTGGAATACCCAACTCATAGCGATGGTAGCGGTAATCTTCTGCCTCTACTATAGTCACCCCATCATATTGTTGCAATCTATTCAAATGATCCGTATTAATCATCAGTCTGATACCCAACTCTGCACAACGCGGATCCACATATGCATGCCACAAAGGCGTATGCTGCGTCTGACCGAGATTATTAGCCAAATCAAAAACATTGGTAACTTCATCGCCCCACAAACAAAAGATATGGTGTTCTAAGTCAATGTCAATAGTGATATTGGAACGTAATTTATAAAGAGAAAGACGTTTTTTCAATTCATCCAAACGTGTACGATCTGCTTCAATCCACCATTCATCCCCAACAGCCGTTAAGAACAAATCAAAAGAATGTTTTCCTTGTGACGTTAGCAAAAGGCTGTAAAGCGATTTATCTTTTGTTAATTGAGCAACATCATTGGTGACTAATCCTTGAAGGAATGTCAACCGATCTGAACCCGAAATCTTTAAAATGCCTCTATTGATTATTCTAGCAGCGTTAATCATCATTTTGATCTTTAATGGCTTCTTGTGTATGTTGTCGCACCATTTATCCCTAGTATATACTCATCATGAATGAAAAAGCGAATTTCTATCAATCGACCTTTGGGCTCTTTTTTTCGATTGACGTCCGCAGGGAGAGCCTACTCGCATTGTCGGTCAACCAAAAAAATCGCCTCAAATCTCGATGCTATAAATCCTCATTTCCAATCACGAAGAGTATACAATAAAATTTATACACCATTTTAGAGGGTTAATAAATACCTTCTTGTCAAAATATAATTCCTCTTTTATGGTAAGGTATAATAAACCTTCAGGGCGGGGCGAAATTCCCCACCGGCGGTAACTCTTTATTGAGAAGCCCGCGAGCGCCTATCTTTTTAAAAAGATAGGGTCAGCAGATCTGGTGTAACTCCAGAGCCGACGGTCATAGTCCGGATGGAAGAAGGTTTAAGCAAGAGTAAAAGCCAGAAATGCGCCTAATGCATGCCTGATGCTTTTGTATTATCTTTCCTTTATCAAAGGGATGGCTCTTGTCTAAAAACGCCCTGACATGAACTGAAAGGGTACTCTTTCCTTATGTCAATATGGATGTCACAAGCGCTCACACTTGCAAAAAGTGGTCAATACACCACGTCTCCCAACCCTATGGTGGGATGCGTCATCATTAAAGAAAATCAACTTATAAGCGCTGTTGCTCACCATTGTGCAGGCAGCGATCATGCGGAAGTCATCGCCCTTCATCAAGCAGGAGATGCCGCACGCGGGGGCGAGATGTATGTTACACTTGAACCTTGTAGTCACCATGGACGAACCCCTCCATGCGTAGAAAAAATCATTCAAAGCGGTATTCAACGCGTGTTTATCGCGATGAAGGATCCCAATCCAAAAGTGAATGGAGAAGGTATTCGCCAATTAAAAGCCGCAGAAATAGATGTACACGTTGGATTGATGGCTGAAGAAGCTTATACTTTAAATAAACCGTTTTTTCATTATATTACTCACAACCAACCGTTTGTCACGGCAAAGTGGGCTATGAGTTTAGATGGTAAAATCGCAACCTTGACGGGTGAATCTAAATGGATTACCGGTGATCTTGCTCGCCAATCTGCCCATGCATTACGTGCCACTGTTGATGCAATCTTAATCGGCAAACGAACTGCTTTATTAGATAACCCAAGACTAACGGTTCGTAAAGTTCCACCGAACAGTCTTTATCATTCTGTCGACGACATTCGGCAACCACGCCCGATTATTCTTACAACAACAGGGGATATTCCCTTAACCCATCAGCTGATGCAGCCAGGTCAACGCACACTGGTTTACACATCAAATAAAGCCTCATCACAGTGGCTTCAAGCCCTTAAAGCTCGTCAAATTGAAACAGAAATACTCAAAACTCATCATGGATACTTTGCCATTCAAGAAATTCTTCAATCTTTAGGTAAACGGCAGATTGCACATCTTCTTGTTGAAGGTGGCAATCAAGTCTTAGGACAGTTTTTGGAACAAAAATCTATCAACCGCGTTCATGCCTATCTCGCCCCAAAAATTCTTGGTAGCAATGGATTAAGCCCCCTTGATACACAGACATCCCTTCACTTATCCGATTGTCCCCCATTGCATAATCGAACCGTCAGTGACGTGGGTGAAGATATATTAATATCTTGCGAAACGTTACAAACACCGCGCGATTATCAAGAATTTCTAACATCACAAAGGAATACTTCTCATGTTTAGCGGCCTTATTGAAGAAATGGGGATAGTGCGATCTTGTGTAATGATGGGCGCGTGTAAGCAGATAGAGTTTACGGCAACATCTGTGTTAGAAGATATTCAAATAGGTGATAGCATCAGCGTTAATGGTGTTTGCCTAACCGTTATTTCCTTTACTGATACAACCTTTACGATCCAAGCAATTCCCGAAACATTATGGCTAACCAATATTATTGATTTAATACCTAGCAATCCTGTGAATTTAGAGCGTTCTTTACGAATGGGCGATCGTATAGGAGGGCATATGGTTCAAGGTCATGTGGATGGCACAACGACTCTCCTTCATCTAACCTTAGAGGGGGATGCTTTAAACGCGACATTTGCCAAGCCCGATTTCTGGCAAGATTGCTTTATCCACAAAGGATTTATCACACTCGATGGGATGAGCTTGACTATTACCAATGTGACACAAAAAACCTTTAGCATTGGTTTTATTCCTCATACCCAAGCCGTTACCATTACTCAATATTATCAATTAGGCACAAAAATAAATGTGGAAGTAGATCATACAACCAAAATAATGATGACCTTTTTGAAACAACAGGCAGAGATAACACATGGATAAAATAGAAACAGCCATCGCTCAACTTCGTCAAGGCGGCATGATCGTTGTCGTAGACGATGAAAATCGAGAAAATGAAGGTGATTTGGTTGCTGCAGCGTCTTTGATTGAGCCTCAGCATATCAACTTTATGATTACGCATGGTCGAGGCTTAGTTTGCCTTGCTTTGCCAGTTGCCCGCGCAAATCAACTTCATTTACCCATCATGCAACGAACAGCAATGGATCACGATCATTATGGCACTGCCTTTACTTTTAGTATTGACGCTCGTTGCGGCATTACCACGGGTATTTCTGCCTCAGACCGCGCTCATACAATTAAATTATCAATGCAAACAGATGTAAAGGCTGAAGACTTTGTGGTTCCAGGCCATATTTTTCCTTTACGTGCAAAAGAAGGTGGTGTATTAACACGCCGCGGTCATACCGAAGCTGCGGTTGATCTGACACGACTCGCCGGCCTTGAACCCGGTGGTGTCATTTGTGAAATTCTGAACGAAGATGGCACCATGATGCGTCTACCAGCTCTTCACAAATTTGCTACTCAAAACCAACTTCCTTTAGTAAGTATTGAAGATCTTGTTCAATTGCGAAAAAAGTTAGAAGCCACACCTGCCGAGGCAAATCTACCTACACGCTGGGGGAATTTCAAAATCCGTATTTATCCTGATAAAGACGGTAAAGAGCATGTGGTTCTTTGGCGTGGAGACCTTACCGTCCACTCTTCCCCACCGTTGGTACGTGTTCATTCTGAATGCCTCACGGGCGATGTGTTTGGATCTAAAAAATGTGACTGCGGTGAACAACTTCAAGAGTCTTTATCTCAAATTGCAGCTGAACCGTCAGGAATGATTATTTATTTACGTCAAGAAGGACGTGGTATAGGTCTGATGAAAAAAATCCAAGCCTATGCATTACAAGAACAAGGTCTTGATACTGTCGAAGCTAATCAAGCATTGGGATGTCCAGTTGACAGTCGAACTTATGAAGCAGTGATTCAAATTTTATCGGATTTTGGACTCAAATCTATTCGACTACTCAGTAATAATCCAAGCAAGATTATCTCTCTACAGCAATCCTCAATTGACTGCAACCGAATACCTTTGATCATTCCTCCTCAGAGAGAAAATGCTTTTTATCAACAAATTAAACAAACGAAATTAGGTCACCTTCAGGAGATTTATCTATGACTACATTTATTGACTACAAAGAAATACCATTGAATCATTCGCAAAAAGTAATGATTATTGTTAGCCGTTTTAACATGGATATTACAAAAAAATTATTGACCGGAACCCATCAACGTCTATTACAATTGGGTATTATTGAACAAGATATTGAAGTTATTTGGGTACCAGGAGCCGTTGAAATTCCTTTGGTAGCAAAACTTGTTGCTGATCAAGGCAAACATGCGGTTATTATTTGTTTAGGAGCCGTTATTCGTGGCGAAACCACACATTATGATTATGTATGTAGCCAAGTAAGCGATGGCTGTGCTCGCGTTGGATTAGAAACACGAAAACCGATTATCTTTGGTATTTTAACAACAGAAAATGACGCACAGGCTTATGATCGCCTAGGAGGTGCACATGGACATACAGGACATGACTTTGCCGAAGCTGCGGTGGAAATGATACAGGTATGCCATGCTCTGCAAAGCTGTTAATCCATTACCAATGACCGTTGTTGGTATTGTTCAACATGGTCAACAAAAAGCCCGCCTTTATGGCACACCTACTGCTAATATCGCTGCTCATTTAAACCTACCTTCAGGTGTTTATGGTGGACTAACCAGCATTCACGAAACCCATTTAATTCAAATACCCAGCCTTTGTTATGTTTCGCAAGGGGTGGTTGAATCGTACCTTATTGATCAAGAAGTGTTATTGTATGGCACCGAAATGATCGTAGAATTACTGTGGTTTCATCGCCCTCCCATTCCATTCAAAAATGATATTCAAATGGCAAATTTGATCCAAGAAGATCTTGCATGTTTGCGTAAGCAGTTTAATTCAAATAAGGGTTAAAAAGGCGTTGGCACGCTTTTTGCTTTTCCATAACTAGAGAGGCCAATAGCCTTATAGAATTGTTATGGAGAAAGTTTTCATGTCAAATGTTCCTAACGCCCCCGTCCAACGTCCCGGTGTTATTGTTCTTTCTTTACAAGAAGCGTTGTGGCCGAAGCTTGAAAAAATTGGCAGCAATCTTTCCAATGGAAGCACAACTGGGTTTAAAGGCCACGTCACTCAAACACGTGAAGTCAAATATAATGCGGCAGGACGTAATAGCATTTTATATGTAGACACCCGTTCATCAATTGATTTTTCCCAAGGTCCGCTTAACGAAACCAGTAATGAGTTTGATGTGGCCATTTCCGGCTCAGGTTTTCTTTCCTTTAAAAGTGCAACTGATGGGGTTGTGTATTCAAGAGATGGGCAGCTAGGAATCAATGACAAAGGCGTGGTTGTGAATATTTTAGGTGATCCACTTTTAAATGAGAGTGGCAGTGCAATTACAGTTCCTGTAAACGCAAAAAGCATCAGCATTGCCCAAGATGGCACCGTTGCCGCTGATGGCACACAGCTTGATAAAATAGGGCTTAAAGACTTTTCTGATAAAAACACTCTTAATTATATTGGTCAGAGATACTTTAAAACCGATGAACGGGGCACAGCTGTTTTAGACCCCCGTCTTATGCAAGGATTCATCGAGGGATCAAACAGAAATGCTGTTAATGAGGTTTTAAATCTTGTGGAAATTGCCAGATCTTTTGAAAATGCACAAAAATTACTAGATGAAGATGCAAAAAGGCAAAGTAAAGCCATTAACGTTTCACCAACACCTGCCTAGGAAAGATTTACTTAAGGTCATTAACTTTTTATCAACTAGTTACATGCAATAATTTTATTAAAGTTTAAGGATATCTTATGTCAATTAATAACGCTTTAAATATTACAAAAAGCGGAAGAGGGGACATTACTGACGTGAGTTCCGTCCCTTGGGGACAACAGGTTTTAAACAAGGTTTTACCCTGGTAACAACCCTGAAAAAATTTTTTATAAATGTAATTCTTGACCTAATAGAAAAAATTAGTCATGTTTGTTGGATGTTTTACCAAAATCTAGAATAGGTAGTTTAAAATATTGAGACACAAGGATTGACAACGCAATCCTTTGTCATTGTCACATTAGGAACATGGATGAAACATTATCGTCAAAAAATATTAGGAATTCCTCGCGGTTGGCTTGTTGTTATTTGTGGGGCACTTTTTTATTGCTACCAATTTACACTCAGAGTCTCCCCAAATGTTATGCACGATGAATTAGTTAAAGACTTGATGCTTGACGCTTCAATGTTTGGTACGATGATCGCTTTTTACTCTTGGTCTTATGCAACAGTTCAGTTGCCTTTAGGGATTGCCCTCGATCGATTTGGTGCTGGTAAACTTATCACCTGCGCTAGCCTGATTTGTGCTATTTCCTGTTTTGTCTTTGCGAGTACTAGCTCGTATTACGTTGCTTCTTTTGCCCAATTTCTTATGGGACTTGGCTCTGCCTGTGGCTTTTTAGGAAGCATAAAACTTGGCACCATTTGGTTTCCTCCTACTCATATTGCACGTGTCATTGCGGTTGTTTTAATATTTGGCACGCTAGGTGCGGCATTGGGCGGATCACCTCTCAGTGCACTAACAGACCACTATGGCTGGCAACCAACAATGCAAATTTTAGGAAGCGTGGGTCTTGTTATAACCATGCTTTTATACTTAGTCATTGGTCGTCATAAGGATCCGGTGGTGTATGAACCGACTGCGAGTATTTTATCGGGTCTCAAAACGGTCTTAAAGAAGCCACAAGCTTGGTTCATTTCCCTATATGGAATGTTAATGTATGTACCCATTACTGTTATGGGCGTTGCATGGGGTGTTCCCTATGTATTATCAGTTTATGATATTACGGAACAAACAGCGGCAACAGTTATTACTGCCATGTTTATTGGCGCTGCTGTGGGCAGTCCTCTTTTCACCTTTTATTCAGATAAAATTAAAAAACGATCCCAACCAATGGTAATAGGCGCTTTACTCGCATTGGTTGTGAATGTATTCATCATTTGCGTTCCAAATATTCCCTTATCATTTATGTATATTCTTTTCTTCTTAGCGGGTTTTGCCTATACCGCTAAATCTTTATCATTTGCATCAATTTGTGAAATCATGCCAAAAACGTCCAGCGGTGTTGCTGTTGGGTTTATTAATACTGTCACGATGGCTAATGGTGCTATTTTTCATCCTTTAATTGGGAAAATGCTTGACTACAATGCCAATAATAGCTTGGGAATAGTAGAAATTTATTCTCAGTGGGATTATCGCTTTGCTTTATCAATTATCCCTATTTCCCTTGGTATTGCCGCCATCATTGTTTGGTTTATTCGGGAAACCCATCATAATTCACCGTTAACTGAAGCTGAAAAAGGAGCTGTCCTGCTTAGTGATGTTGAATAATTGTGATTTTATTTGTTGTCAGTTCAACAAATGAAATATAAAAATGACCTCAATACCTGCCTGCATGAAATTAAAATTTGCATTCTGAAAGATGTATTCCTATATCTAGATAAAATATTTATTAGGAACATATTCATGTACAGTGCAGCACTAATAATAACTAGCATGCTTTTTATGCCGACTCTTGGCAATTGCACTGATCCGTTTGATCTTGGTCAATCATTGCAAAATCCTTTAGAAATTCTAAAAGAAGAATCTCATCTAAACCCCATAATATCGCAGGTAGATTTGGATGATCAAGATACCTACATAATGCCTTTACAATATGATATACCTTTAAAGTAATAAACACAAAACAGGGTTTCATATTGGATTTAATCCAGAAGCTCATGGATACAAAGTTATAAAAAGATAATTTTCAGACGCAATAATCCTTAAATATTCTTGGTATTATGATAATCAGTCAATAATTTATTAACTGATTCCATAACTTCTTGATGATTTTTCAATTTTACATGACCAAACCCACGAATATGTTGGAACTTTTCACTGATTTCAGTTGCAAGATCTAGATTATTTGAGTTTAGATTTGATAACATCTTTTCAATAGTCATTTTAAATTGCTGAATCAACTGTCGTTCCATTTTACGCTCTGCTGTATAACCAAAAATATCCCACTTTGTTCCTCTTAATTTTTTCATCTTAGCTAAAATATGAAAAGCCTTAAAAACCCAAGGGCCAAATGTCATCTTTTTAAGCTCACCCGTTTGGGGATCTTTGCGCGATAAAAGTGGTGGCGCTAAATGGAATTGCAGTTTAATTTTACCTGAAAATTCTTGCCGTAATCGCCGTATAAAATGACCATCGGTATAAAGCCGAGCAACTTCATATTCATCTTTATAAGCCATTAAACGATAAAGACTTTGAGCTGTAGCACGACTGAATTTCTCAGACTCAAGAGATGATTCTGCTGTTCTAATTCTGTGAATAAAATCTACATACTGTTGGGCATAGTCATGATTTTGATAATTCGTCAAAAATTGCATACGACGAACAATCATTTCATCCAAAGACTCACTGATTACATGATCAGGATCAATAGGTTTGGATTGCATTGCAAATTCTTTTACTTTTTCAATATCTGTTGCCGCCAAACGCCCCCAATTCAAGGCTTTTGTATTATCATCAATAGCAACTCCATTCAAACGAATGGCTTCTTTCAAAGCCTCACATGACACAGGAATGAATCCTTTTTGCAAAGCATATCCAACAATAAATAGGTTCGTCATGATTGAATCACCCATTAAATCCGTGGCTAAATGTGTGGCTTCAAGAAATTCAACGAATTGATGGTCATTTGCTTTTTGGATAATGTCGTTCTTCATGGCGTGCGCTGGGAAAACATAATCTGGATTTTTAGTAAATTGACCGGTAATTGACTGATAATCATTAACCAATAGCTTTGTGTGATTTGGTTTAATTTTTCCAAGCCCTTCCGCACCAGCTGTTACCACTAGATCAAATCCAAGAATCAGATCTGCCCCTCCATAACTCACCCGAGTAGCAAAAATATGGTCTGGCTGTTGACTAATACGCAAATGACTAACAACAGCGCCTCCTTTTTGCGCAAGCCCCGCCATATCAACGATTGAACACCCTTTACCTTCAATATGAGCAGCCATTCCGATGAGAGATCCCACCGTTGTCACCCCTGTCCCCCCTACTCCGGTGATAAAAATATTATATGGTTTTTCAAGCAAAACTTGAGAAGGAAGAGGAAGATTTTTAAATAATTCTTCAGGTGTTGAAGCTGCCTCTGGGCGACGAATTTGACCATCAATAACGGAAACAAAGCTAGGGCAAAACCCTTTCACACATGAAAAATCTTTATTACAAGAAGATTGATCAATGGCTCGTTTGCGACCCCATTCCGTAGTTTGCGGCACAATTGAAAGGCAATTTGATTTCTTGCCACAATCCCCACATCCCTCGCAAACCGTTTCATTAATGAAAATACGACGATTGGGATCTTCCATCAAACGACGCTTACGCCGACGACGTTTTTCCGCAGCACAGGTTTGATCATAAATGAGAATAGACGTACCAGGCCATTTTTTGAGGTCTTCTTGTACAGATGGTAAGTCATCGCGGTGGTGAACGGTTGTACCAGAAGCAAAACCAACATCCTTTGGATACTTTTTGATATCATCACTGACCACTGCAATCCGCTGCACTCCTTCTGCATGAACCTGACGCGTAATATCCGCCACGGTTAAAGGGCCATCGACAGGTTGTCCTCCGGTCATCGCAACAGCATCATTATAAAGTATTTTATACGTAATATTCACTTTTGCCGCAATCGCCGCCCGAATGGCTAATAACCCTGAATGATAATAAGTGCCATCGCCTAGATTTGAAAAAATATGATTTTCCGACGTAAAAGGTGCTGTACCAATCCAAGGAACCCCTTCTCCACCCATTTGTGTAAAGGTTTGTGTTCTGTGATCAATCCATGTGGCCATGTAATGACAGCCAATCCCCGCCATTGCCCTACTTCCTTCAGGAAGCTGAGCGGTTGATGTATTATGCGGGCACCCTGAGCAATAATAAGGAAGGCGAATCAGTTTAGCCTGCGCCGTTTCTTGATTTTGATATGCATCAATGGCTGCATCAAATTTTTCACGATAAGAATCAAAACTTGGTTTATTATAAAGGCGCTTGGCCACGGCAAGAGCAATTTGCTGACTTGTTAATTCATAGGTAGATGGCAATAATGGCTCACCAAACTCCGTTGTTTTACCAACAATGTTGGGGCGATGAGAAGCAGGTAAATGATAAAGAATTTGTTTTAATTGCGATTCAATAAGGGGGCGCTTTTCTTCAACCACAATAACTTCTTCTAACCCATCGCAAAAATCAAGAATACTTGATGGTTCCAAAGGCCAGCTGACCACGACTTTAAATAAGTTTAATCCTAAACGAGAAGCTTGTGCTTCATCAATTCCAAAATCTTCTAAGGCTTGACGCAGCTCTAAATACCCTTTTCCAGCCGCAATAAATCCAATGCGTGCTTTTTTAGAATGCCAAATAGGACGATTCAATTGGTTAATTTTGATAAACGCAGAAGCCGCTTTGAGTTTATATTCGTGTAAGCGATATTCTTGATCAATCGGTGCATCAGGCCAGCGCAGGTTTAATCCCCCTGGTGGCAACATAAAATCATCGGGCATTTTTACCTGATAACGCTCTAAATCAATCGCCACAGATGCGGCTGTATCAACCGTATCAGATAATAATTTAAAGCCAATCCATAACCCTGAAAATCGTGATAATGCCCACCCATAGATGCCAAGATCAATAATATCTTGGACTGTCGCTGGATGTAAAACTGGCATAAACGCATCAATAAGAGCATATTCGCTTTGATGAGGCAAAGTCGATGATTTACAAGCATGATCATCTCCTACTAAAGCTAAAACCCCCCCTAGTCGGCTACTTCCGGCAAAATTTGCATGCTTAAATACATCACCTGTGCGATCAACTCCAGGCCCCTTGCCATACCACATTCCAAAAACGCCGTCCACCTGATGGCCAGGCGATAGATGCACTTGCTGGCTTCCCCAAACAGCCGTGGCGCCTAAGTCTTCGTTAATACCCGGTTGAAATTTAATGTTATGGGTTTCTAGGTATTTTTTTGCTTTCCACAAAGCTTGATCAAATCCGCCTAACGGTGATCCACGATAACCAGAAATAAACCCTGCTGTGTTAAGTCCTTGCTGAATATCCAGCCTTCTTTGTACCATAGGTAACCGCACGAGAGCCTGAGTGCCTGTTATAAAAACATGCCCCGAATCTAATGTGTATTTATCATCAAGACTAACGTTGCGTATCAAAGAAGACATAAAAAACCTTCACGAATTAAAACTTTATTAGACAAATTTTATACATACATTGTTAAAAAAGTAAATTAATAGCTTTATTATATCCGTACTTGTTGCACGAATTGATAAAATGAAAACACTCCATCAAGAAGAAATCTCCATCTCATAGTCTTCGTTTGTTTGAATATCGATTAAAATCACCTTTAATTGTAGAAATTTTAGGTGAACTTTTCTGCCATGCAAATTTGCACAATTGACCACCAATTCTTGCATACCAGTCTCGCCTTCCTTAAAAAAGAACGTAATTGGCACAGACAATAGCCTGGAAAATTCATAAAGACGACTGGCGGGCACACGGTCAATACCGTTTTCATATTTGAAAATTTGCTGTGAGGCAATATCAAGGGCTTTGGCCAATTCGATTTGTTTCAATTTTAGTTCGATAC
>DYSP01000037.1 GCA_020718185.1 Candidatus Odyssella sp.
ATTCAACAAAAAGACTCTCTTAATTCAACCTTTTTTCAAACTAGGGGCAGTATACACCTTCTCTATTTGTCGGGTACAATAAACTGGACCCACAACTAAAAATACCCATCGTCGTTTATGCTTTGGGATTTCCTCATACAATGAAATCTAGCTTTGGAAAACAGTTGCCTCGTATACAACAAGCAACGGGTTGCTTGAATACTTGGTATTATGAATGAATTAAGATCTCCTATCATTGAGAAATATTTAGATCCTTTTTTAAAACAACCTAAATTTTCAAAAGATAATTGATTATTTCTTGGAATTGCGAGTTATGCTTTAAATGCTGCTTCTGCCCAGGCCTCGTCTAAATTAAATTTTTTGCTTTGCCAAACACGGCCTTCAGAAAAAGGATGCTATTTACTTTATACATCTGTGCTGTGGAAAGATCTTATTTGTTTTCCCAAAGATTACCAAACGGTCAGCAGAGAAATTATTCAATTACTATCTCGTTATCAAAAAAAAGATGATGCTTTTAATGATGAATTAAACGAGATTCATCATTTTATTGCTATGTGTTTTAAATATCAAATCTTAAAAATACAACGTATTACAGATATTCAATTGCGTAATTTTCTATCTCTTGCTCATAACGATATGCCTAATTTTTTATGGCTATTTATCACAGATCAACTTCATAAATTACCTTGTTTTAAAGAATGTGCAACCGTTATTAATAATAAAATCGGAACTGATTTATCATCTTTAGATATATATTTAGGAGGTTTTTCCACAAGGGAAGAGGATGCTATCAAATCAAAGTTTCAAATTCTGTTACAATCTTCGCATCCTAAAATTCCTCTATTAGAAAAGTAATTTTCAAATTTATTGACGAAAAAGAAGGTTTCCTTCTCACTTTTTAATTTTTGTAATATTTAATTATAATTTTAACTAAATATAAAATTTCAAATTATTTAAAGATAATATATAAGTTGTTTTTTTTAAAAAAAGCTGATAGTGTTTTAATTATTTTAAATTTTCATTTTTTACTTTTGCATTTATTCACTCACCGCTCTCGGCCGTGAGAACAAGGTATTACCAATGCGGTTCCAACATATATTAGTAGCTATACTTGTAGCTGCCATCTGGGGTTTTAACTTCGTCGTGGTTAAGACGGGGTTAACTGAGCTCCCTCCTTTTATTTATGGCGCAGGTCGTTTTGTGGTTGCGGCACTACCTGTTTTTTTCTTAAGAAAGCCTCAAGTA
Organism: Candidatus Odyssella sp.; assembly: GCA_020718185.1. Lineage (GTDB taxonomy): Bacteria > Pseudomonadota > Alphaproteobacteria > Paracaedibacterales > Paracaedibacteraceae > Paracaedibacter_A. The sequence continues at coordinate 1,246 of DYSP01000037.1, forward strand.
CCTTGGAAAATTATTGGCGGGATCGGCCTTACACTTGGCGTTCTAAAGTTCACGTTGCTGTTTGGTGGAATTTATATGGGAATGTCAGCAGGGCTTGCCTCTTTGGTTTTACAAAGTCAGGTGTTTTTTACTCTTGCTTTATCTTCAATCTTTTTAAAATCAAAATTACTTCCTTCTCAAATTATTGGAATGATCGTTGCATGTATTGGCATTATTATGATTGCTTGGCAAACCCATGCTGAAAGTTCGATTATTAGTTTTTTGATGCTTATTGGTTCTGCCATGTCGTGGGCTGTATCGAACATTCTTTATAAAAAAGCAGGCAAAGTTGATATGTTCTCCTTAACGGTGTGGACGAGCCTTGTCCCACCCATCCCTATGTTTATCGCTGCTTATTTATTTGAAGGGCCAAGCGTCTTTGAGCATGCTTTTTTAGCTTTAAGTCCAACAGCTCTTTGCTGCTTATTATTTACTGGTTGTGCATCCACATTGGTTGGCGCAACTCTTTGGGGGGTATTACTTAAAACATATGATGCAACAAAGGTGGCTCCTTTTTCTTTGCTCATTCCCGTATTTGGTATTTCATCGGCATGGGTGTTTTTGGGCGAAGAATTAACAGGCATGACGATTGCAGCATGTGGTTTAGTTTTTATCGGCTTAATTATTAATCAATGGCATACAAAGACAACTTTAATTAAAATATCGAAGCGTGCATCCGCTAATGCACAAAATGCTAAAATTGATGCTCCCACTCAAAAAGCTGCCTAAAAAGCAGCAGTTCCTTCAATTTCTTCAACCAATTGTATAATCACCTGACGTAGCAATCGTAAATTTTGTGGTGTACTTAAACTATGTTCACCCTCTTTAATTAAGGTCACTTCAACATTTGATGCGTTAAGTTCTTCCATTAATTTTAAAGATAAAGCAAAGGAACAATCTGCATCTTTTATCCCATGTAATAATCGAACTGGCACATAGCAAGGAATGCCACCTTTTTCAAAAACACTCAACTCAGCACCGTCATCTAAAAGTTTTTGCGTAATGGCCACACCACTGGCTTGATAATCGCTTGACAAAACAAACTTCCCTGTGTCTTTTAACATCTGATATTGTTGAGGCGTTAATTTATCAGGAATTTCTGTTGTGAAGTCAGGTGCAACGGCAATGCCAACCAGTCCAGAAACAAGATCTGGGAATCGCATCATTAAATGAAGCATCATCCATCCTCCTAAACTTGATCCAACAAGAACAAGTTTTTCAGCTCCTGAAAAACGAATAACATCTTCACAATTTTCCAACCATTGTGAAATATATCCATCTTCAAATTTACCTGATGATTGTCCATGTCCTGCATAATCAAGACTTAAAAATCCATATCCTTTTTCGACACAAAGGTCTCGCAAATACTGCCCTTTGGTTTTTAGCATTGACGAAAAAAATCCATGTAAAAACATAATCGTTACATCATGCTTTTTAGGTGGCACGTAAAGATGGGCAATTTTTGTACCGTTAGTTTCTAAAAATTGAATCTCTTCATTCATCATAACCTCACCATTTTCAAGACAATAAAAATTCATGGTATTTTTACTTTAATATGCCTGAAGAAAAATGACTTCTAAAGTATAATTTTTTTCATTTTTTCCAAACATGTATTTCTCAGTTAAAAATATTTTTAATATAATTTATATAAAATAAAATTACATTTTTTTTCCATTATCGTTAATAAAATATCAATAATCGCCAGCCAAAATTAACAATCGTAAATAACTTATGGAGATTATGGTGTTAAGATTAATTATATCCTCTTTCCTATTTGCCTGCCCTAGTTGGGCCGCAGATACATCTGATTCAATAGAAGAACTTTCTTTAGCAACCAAGAAGATGTCTTTGTGGCATCATGACACGCATGTTCCTTACGATCATGATCAACATGAAACCCATCAGTTTATTGAAAAAATTCGTCAAAAAAATACACCTATACGAAATTCATATAGTGAACCTGTTAGCGTTATTTTTACGATTCAAAGAGACAAAGAAACTTACGTAACAACTTATACAATTGATCCTAAACACACAATTTCACTAGGCATAAATGAGATTCTCTTAAAAACACAATTTGCACTACACAGCCCCAAACTGTTTTTTAATTTAATTGAAGGACCAGAAAAATACACACTGGGTTTAAGCAGTACATATCATCCTTATACTCCAACATTTGTGGAGTATATCAATTTTGTTCCAAAGTTTTTAAATCCTTTAATGACCCCTAAATTTCCACATCTAGCAACATATGGTCCCCTTTATTCTGTTAATCCACCAAGTAATTTGAGCGAAAACTTTATTAAACAATATGATGATCACTTGCACTATCTGATTTTTTGTATTTTTCATCAGGAAGGAATTCCTGTAACGCATTATTTTGACAAACTGACTAATCTATATAATAAAAAACATTACTTTCCGCATCTTTTTAACCAAACTTTTCCAAAAATAGTTGCGCCGCGAATTCCCAAAAAAGTTCACTGTATTTGGTTAACTCACGCAGATAAACCACGCGAGTTTTCAGAAAAATATATTGAATTTACTATACGATCCATCGAGGCATGTTCACCCGAAGCGGGGTATAAACACTACATATGGGTGTTGAATAAAGACGATCTTCCAGAAACAGTTAAAAATCTGAAAGGTGTCCCGATCAAGATAAAAGAAGTCAAAACTCTAGGTCATTTCGGATTGAAAGATGCGTTTGACGCAGAAATTTCAAGGAAAAAATTTGGTAGAAGCAGTGATATTCTCCGGGTAGAAATTTTAAAAAAGAAAGGCGGTGTTTATCGTGACACGGACTATCGCATTCACCAATCACTTGACCCCCTTCTCTATCTCTATGATTTTGTGGCAAGCCGCGAACCAATGTCTACCTTTATTGGTAATGCATTCATTGCTGTTAAACCAAATCATCCTCTCATCGATATATATCTTGATTTGATTAGCCGCAATTATGATCCATTAAGGGCTAAACGTTATATTGCTGACATTCCAGAATCAGATGGATTCGGCACAATTTTAGCCACTGGCCCAGGTCTTTTCACCGTTGCTATCGCTAAGTCTATTGATACGTCAGACAATAAAGATATCATTTTGCCTGGCCGATATATCTATCCAACACCCACTAAAAATTACCCACAAATTACGGTGGTAAAACCTGAAGAACCAGTTCCAGCAGAAGCATTTGGGGTTCATTACTGGGATTCATCTTGGACACAACTGAGCACATTTGGAAGTGTTGGGTAAACGTCCATAACCAAGGCAGCGACCATTCTGCCTTAATTTTAACCTTTTCAATTATGGAAAATAAAATGAACATCTTTATCAAATACATCGCGTGTCTTACCTTATCTTGTAGTGTATCGTTTGCTGCACAGCGTATCAACTTAGACGATCGTCCCCTTCTTGAAAAAGCAACCATTAAACAACAATTACAGTGCGATCCAAATCATATACTTTCTCTTTATCAAATGACCTATGATGCCATACAAGTTCTTGATCACAACAACATTCCGTATAGTGCTGCATTTGGCACTCTTTTAGGTTCAATTCGTGGTGGTGGCATCCTTCCTCATGACGATGATGTTGATTTAATTATAAAAAAGGAAGATGAACACCGATTAATGGCTTTAAAAAAAACCTTTTGGACTCTCGGCTACGATTTATTTCAAGATGGATCAAAGATAGTTGGGTATAAACTTTACTCAAGACAGCATATAAAACTTACAGATGGCACTAAGATTCTACCTTTTATTGATTTATTTTCTTTTATGTGGGACAAATTCTCAAGCCATTATATTTTAGATGCAGAAAAGGGGCGGGAAATCTTTAGAAATCCTATGCTTACATATGCAGAACTTAATGAACAAACACTTGTGCCTTTTGGCTCAATGAAAATCAAAATTCCGCAAGAATACGAAGGATTTCTTAGCCGTTTTTATGGTTCCAATTGGAATAAAAGTGTTGTTGTTACACATAAACATTCATCAACACTTACCAATCAATATCAGTGGACTCTTCAAGAGGATGATCGCACCCCCGCTCTTCCTATCGGCCCATTAAAAGAACGCATAAAAGATTATATGGAGTTTGGGATTATTCCCGCTCCTTTAGCTGCTAATAATGCTTCTTTTTGGGATGATTTTTACACAAAAAATAGTGTTAGCCTTACACCTTCTACTTTTGCAACATTTTTAATTGAAAATAGGCATATTACCCCATCTTCGCGATTGGTTGATATTGCCTGTGGCAATGGACGTGATTCATTCTTTTTTCAAAAAAATGGTATTCATGCAATAGGCATTGATACCTCATCAAGTGCTATCCAAAGCAATAAACGTGTGGCCTTAGAAAGCGGAATGAGCGCTGATTCCTTTATGGTTGTGGATATTAATGATCAAGAAAAACTAAACCAATATCACGATTCTTTATTCACTCTATCAGTGAACAAGAACAAGTCAAGTTTATGAATTTCTTGAGAAGTGTCAAATCACAAGCCAAATTGCTATTGGAATTTAGAACTGACAAAGATCCAATGTTTAAAAAATCTCTTGCTGTTGGTGCGCAAGAAGGTGTCACCGATCATTACCGTCGTTACATCAACTTTGAAACCTTTATCAAAAATCTTACCACCTATGGGTTCCAAGTAGCTTATCAACATGAAGATCAAGGGCTTTCTGTTCATGGTGACGACAACCCATTTTTGGGTCGAGTTGTTGCTATAAAGGATTAACTTAATCTATAACTTATAAAAAAAGCCTCGTTATGGGGCTTTTTCTTTTTCCATTATTAACTTTATGCAGCTTCTGCATACAATTTCTTGGCTTTTTCTAAGGCTTGGTCAATTGACCCGACCATATAAAATGCCATTTCAGGAATATGGTCATAATCACCATTCACAATCCCCTTAAATCCTTCAATGGTATCTTTTAAGGGAACGAAAACACCAGCCGAACCTGTGAAAACTTCAGCAACATGGAATGGTTGAGAAAGGAATCGTTGAATCTTACGCGCCCGCGCAACCACCAACTTATCTTCTTCTGACAATTCATCCATTCCCAAAATCGCAATAATATCTTGCAAAGATTTATACGTTTGTAAAACACGTTGCACATCCCGTGCCACTTGATAATGTTCCTCACCAACCGTTGTTGGTTCTAAAATGCGTGATGTTGAGTCAAGCGGATCCACCGCTGGATAAATGCCAAGCTCTGCAATTTGACGATTTAACACAGTTGTGGCATCAAGGTGAGCAAACGAAGCTGCAGGCGCTGGGTCAGTCAAGTCATCAGCTGGCACATAAACGGCTTGAACACTAGTAATTGACCCTTTGGTTGTTGTAGTGATGCGCTCTTGCAATGCACCCATTTCTGTTGCCAATGTTGGTTGATAACCAACTGCCGATGGAATGCGCCCCAAAAGTGCTGATACTTCAGAACCTGCTTGCGTAAACCTAAAAATATTATCCACAAAAAACAGAACATCTTTTCCTTCTGTATCACGAAAATATTCAGCTACTGTTAAGCCGGTTAAGGCCACGCGCGCACGCGCCCCTGGTGGCTCGTTCATTTGTCCATAAATCAAGGCTGCTTTTGACTTATCTCCTTCAAGATCAATCACGCCCGATTCAATCATTTCACGATAAAGGTCGTTTCCTTCGCGTGTACGCTCTCCCACCCCGGCAAATACTGAATATCCACCATGTGCCTTAGCCACGTTGTTAATTAACTCCATAATCAACACGGTTTTTCCAACCCCTGCCCCACCAAACAATCCAATTTTTCCACCACGAGGATAAGGTGTCAATAGATCAATAACTTTAATACCTGTCACCAATATTTCTGTATCTGTTGATTGATCAATAAAGGGAGGCGCATCACGATGAATGGGATAATGATGTTCTGTGTTAATAGGGCCACGATCATCCACGGGTTCACCAATAACATTCATAATTCGGCCAAGTGTTTGCGGGCCTACAGGAACTGTAATCGGCACACCTATATCATACACTTCTTGACCACGAACCAACCCATTGGTGATATCCATCGCCACTGCACGAACCGTGTGTTCGCCTAAATGTTGGGCAACTTCTAAAATAAGAGGCCCTTGACCCGGACGCTTAATTTCAAGAGCATTTAAAATCTCAGGCAATACGGTTGGAAAGCGTACGTCAACCACCGCACCAATAATTTGGGTGATTTTGCCAACATTTTTCTTACCATCAATACTTGTTAATTTTGTGGACGACATCCTTTTACCTCTTCACTAAATCTTAGAGCGCTTCCGCACCTGAAATAATTTCGATCAACTCTTTGGTAATGACCGACTGACGTGTACGATTATAAATTAATTCTAATTGTTGAATAACATCACGCGCATTTCGCGTGGCATTGTCCATTGCCGTCATTCGTGCGCCTTGCTCACTGGCGCTTGTCTCTAACAAAATTTCATATAATTGACTAACTAAATTTTGAGGGAGTAAGGCTAAAACAAGCTCTACATGAGATGGCTCGTAAATGGGAATTGTTTTATCAACAACGGGATACACTTTTAAAGGGATCAATTCAACTTGAGTAATTTTTTGGGTTAGTGCTGATTTAAAAACGCTATAAATAACTCTTACTTTTCCAACAGTGCCTTCTTCCAGCATGTGTTGTATTTTTAAGCCAATCGTCATGGCATGACTCAATTGAATTCCTTCTTTACCAAGATCCGATTCAACTGCAATAATTTGTTGATTATAATCGCGTTTTAACTGTTCATACCCTTTACGCCCAACGCAAAACAATTTGATAGGAATGCCCAGTTGCTCACGCTCTCGAATCAAATTTTTAACTTCGCGCGCAATATTTGTATTAAATCCACCACAAAGCCCTCGATCAGAAGTTACTACTAAAATAAGCTCTGTTGGGATATCTTCTCGTCCATTTAGCAATACTGGTGGTTGTCCAAAATCTGGTAATATTTGAAGAGATCTGCTCAATAGATCCTTCATATCATGGGCATAAGGACGAGTTTTGTGAACAAGATCTTGTGCTTTACGTAACTTTGCAGCAGCGACCATTTTCATCGCCGCTGTGATCTTTTGCGTTGATTTAATGCTTTTAATGCGCATTCTAAGGGTTTTTAATCCAGTCATAATCTGTCTTCCCCTAGTTTATGCTGCATACGATTGGCATAGCTCTGTCAAGAATAATTCGAGTTGCTTTTCATGGTCTTCACTAAGTTTTCCTGTTTTATTAACATCCGCCAACAGGTCTGGTTTTTCAATCGCCAACAAACGAAGATAATCATCTGTAAATTGTTGAATATCTTTAACTTCAATAAGATCCAGATACCCTCTTACCCCTGCAAAAATAGAAACAACTTCTTCCGCCATGTTAAGAGGGGAATATTGAGGTTGTTTTAGCAACTCAGTCAACCTGGCACCACGAGCCAATAATTTTTGCGTCGACACATCAAGGTCAGAAGCAAATTGAGCGAAAGAAGCCATTTCACGATACTGAGCCAACTCTAGTTTAATTTTACCTGCAACTTGTTTCATCGCCTTGGTTTGGGCAGCAGAACCCACACGACTAACTGACAATCCCACGTTAATTGCCGGGCGAATCCCCTTATAAAATAATTCTGTTTCCAGAAAAATTTGACCATCGGTAATTGAGATAACGTTGGTGGGGATATACGCCGAAACGTCTCCCGCTTGCGTTTCAATAATCGGCAAAGCTGTCAGTGATCCTGCACCAAATTGATCATCCAATTTGGCTGCCCGTTCTAACAAACGTGAGTGTAGATAAAAGACATCTCCAGGATAAGCTTCACGCCCTGGTGGACGTCGCAGCAACAATGACATTTGACGATAAGCCTGAGCATGTTTTGATAAATCATCATACACAATTAAAGCATGCATTCCGTTATCGCGAAAATATTCACCCATTGTACAACCCACATACGGCGCAAGATATTGCATCGGTGCTGGATCAGATGCAGTGGCAGCAACAACAATCGTATACTCCAACGCGCCAGCATCTTCTAAAATCTTGACGATACGCGCAACAGAAGACCTTTTTTGACCAATTGCGACATAAATACAATAAAGCTTTTGTGATTCATCCGTATTTTGATTGATACTTTTTTGATTGATAATTGCATCAATTGCAATCGCCGTTTTCCCTGTTTGACGGTCACCAATAATCAATTCGCGCTGTCCTCGGCCAATAGGTACCAAAGTATCAATCGCTTTTAATCCCGTTAACATAGGCTCATGAACGGATTTACGACTGACGATACCCGGGGCTTTCACATCGACAACGGCACGCTGGCTTGTGTGAATGTCACCCTTTCCATCAATAGGGTTTCCAAGAGCATCAACAACACGACCTAGCAATTCTTTACCAATAGGAACGTCAACAATTCGCTTGGTACGGGTTACTTGATCACCTTCACGAATGGATTTGTCGTCCCCAAATATCACGATACCAACGTTATCAATTTCTAGGTTGAGCGTCATACCATACAACCCGCATGCGAATTGTACTAACTCCCCTGCTTCAACATTATCAAGACCATAGACGCGTGCGATACCATCGCCCACGGAGAGGACGCGCCCTGATTCTGCAACTTCAACTTTAGTATCAAAGTCAGAAATTTTTTGTTTCAAAATAGCTGAAATTTCTGCAGCCCGTAATTCCATTAGGCATTCCCTTTCATCTCAGTAGCTAATATATTAATTTGATTGATAACGGTAAGGTCGATCACATGACAACCGATTTTGACAAGGAAGCCCCCCAAAACCTGCGGATCTACTTCATATTTGAAAACTAAGTGACTAGCAATTTTTTTGACCAGCATTTGCTGTAGTTTTTGTTGCTGATCTTTATCAAGTTCAACACCAGAAATAACATCTACTTCCTGAATATTTTTAGAATGACGAATCAACGCGTTAAAAATATCATAGATGCTGCTAAATAAATTTAAACGTCGATTTTCACAAAGTAACAATAAAAATCGAATAAACAGCGGCTCATACTGATTTTTTGTAGCAATTTCTTCCATAATCGCTTGTTGTTCTTCGGCTCTTACAGACGGATTAAGTAACACAGACTTAAAATTATCAACCGTTTCATAAATTTCATTAAAATGGTCTAAATCTTTATGAATCTTGATATCATTTCCTTTTTCCGCCCCCATTTCAAATAAAGTTCGGGCATATCTGCCAGGAAGTGATGCTAATTGTCCGTCAAGGTGGGTTGAGTCCATCGCTCTCACATAAAATTTAACTAAATCTTTACTAATTGAGTAGCACAATACACTACTCATCACAAGTGGCATGCTTATTTATCGCCTAAAAAGAGTGGTAAAAACAATCCTTTTTAGAGTAAAAGTATAAAAAACAATTAGAATGTTTGAGTTTTTTTAAATATGCAGCAAGAATACCGTAAAATTTGGGGTCGCAAACAAAATCGCCCTTTAAAAGAATATCAAAAAAATCTCTTAGAAACACTTTTACCACAACTTCAAATCTCTTTGAAACCAGAGACAAAAGTTGACCCAACGATAATTTTCCCCCTCTCTAAAGAAGATTACCATCTAGAAATTGGCTTTGGCGGTGGAGAACACCTGGCCGCACGTGCTCTTCAAGCGCCAGAGATTGGTTTTATTGGTTGTGAACCCTTTGTTAACGGCGTGGCTTCTCTTGTCAAGCACATTGATGCCCATACCATTGAAAATGTATGTATTGTCATTGACGATGCGCGCCTTCTATTAGCAGCTCTGCCTGATCAATGCGTTTCCCGAATTTACATTCTTTTTCCTGATCCTTGGCATAAAAAACGCCACAACAAACGTCGCATCATCTCATCAGAAACAATTAGCGATTTATCTCGTGTTTTAAAATCAGGTGGATCACTTTATTTAGCAACAGACATTATTGATTATGCCGATTGGATGCAAAAAACACTTAAACCCCGCGGTGAATTTACTCTTGAAATGAATGGAAGAGATACACTAACCGATCGCCCAACTGATTGGCCAAGCCCCACAAAATATGAACAAAAAGGCACAAAAGCTGGTCGAAACTCTAGTTATATGATTTATCGTAAGAAATAAAAGATTATGTAAAAGGTTGTATGAGTACGACAGACCAGCTTTTCCATGCTTCAATTAGATAAAATCAAATATCAAAAATTGATTGAAGATAAACTTAATAACAGCAATTTTCATAATGGATGGACATAGGAAAATATGTCTCAAAGCTAAAGAAATAAGGAGGTCATAAACACCTCCTTATGGGCATTCAATTAACAAGTGGATGGATTGAAAACAAAGGTTAATTTTACCATCATACGATGCTCAGCAGGCTTAACTTGTATGTTAACATCACCATTTTGATAAACGGTTTTATTACTAAACAATCCTGTATAGTCATAACCACCCCCTATCATCATGTTATGCGCAATTTTATAGTTTAGCCCAACACCCGGCACAATACCGTTATAAGATTTTGTAAAATCTTTAGGAGCCACTCCTATAAGATTAAGTTTCATATCATACTTACTAAGTTCATACCCTACACGCCCATAAATCATCACTTTTGGGTTAATAAGTTTTCCCATAATCGCCGCAATACCAACACCAGTTGATCGTTTTTGTTCAATAGTTCCAGCAATAGCACCACCATCTACACCAACGTTATTCAACTTTTTTGCAGAAGAACCGTTAACATAAATATCCCCACCAACCAACGTTTTCGAGGTGCCAACTTCATGTAAATAACCCGCATGCAATTGATAGTAAGCGCCCAACTTTGAAACCGTGGATTTTCCTTCACCTTGAGTTGCATCAACATACTTTGTATCATTACGCATCATGCCGACGCCAAGGCCTGCACCCACAAATATACCGCCATAATCACTCATTGCAGTGGTGGTTGTCAAAACAAGGGCTCCGATAATTTGGTAAATTTTGTTCATAGTATTTTCCCTTATAAATTTTACGTAAATTTTTAACAAAGTTTACATTAGGTTTAAAGTGGGAAATCAATAGAGTCAACCCCCTTCTTAAAAACATTTTATTGTTTTTACCTATTGTAAAATCAATAAAAGCTTCTTATTTAAGGAAAACAAAGATTTTTAAGGAATAATACTAATGAAAATAAACATTCTTTTACTTTCTGCCTCCATCGCTTTACTATCAACCAACGTTGTTTTTGCAGCTGATGATCACGAATATCCAACACAAGTTGGTATTCCCCAAGCGCCTACTTTCAACACATACGTTGAAATTACCAAAGAATTAAGTGAGACAAAGCCATCGTTGCAAGAATGTTATGACCTTGATAATCCCGTCAGGATTATCAAGGATATTTATGTGGAATTGGATCAATGCAGATCTTAAAAACCTTTTCCTGAAATGGACCTTTGCACAACGATTTCATTTTAAACTTAGTGGTGAACTTATTGCTGACGCGATGTGTGCTGTTTCTTTAGAAGATCTTATTAAGGCAAAGAAAGCAGCTGCTATAAAAGGGAGTAAATACCTCCAATATCTAAAAATAACAACAAAATTTGACCCAAAATATAGTGATATTAGACAAATAGTAAAATCTTTTGATGCCGCTAATGAATTAAAATTTCTAGATACTAGAATTGATCAAATTATCGCTCATTTCTTAACATTTCCTCGGTTTAAAGACCTCTCAAAATCATTTCCTTTTAAGAATGTGTTGACTCAAAAATCAAAGGAAGCTCAAGAAGGTGCAGCCCTTTTAGGAATATCATCTGTGGTAATAGCTTTTGCTAAAAACGGAGAATCGCATTATAATGCTCAAAAAATCGATCAATCCATCCAATGTTATCATTTAGCTGCACAAGGAGGTTATATAAACGCAATGTCTAATCTTGGTATTTCATTGAAAGAAAAAGGAACACCTGAAGCTCGAGAAGAAGCGGAAACATGGTATAGAAAAGCAGCTGCCAAAGGGCATGCTAGCGCAATGTATAATCTTGGTCTTTTGTTGAAAGAAAAAGGAATACCTGAAGCTCGAGAAGAAGCGGAAACATGGTATAGAAAAGCAGCTGACAAAGGGGATGCTAGCGCAATGTATAATCTCGGTCTTTTATTATTACAAGAAAAAAGAACACTTGAAGCCTTAGAAGAAGCTGAAACATGGTATAGAAAAGCAGCTGCCAAAGGGCATGCTAGCGCAATGTATAATCTCGGTGTTTTTTTAAAAAAAGGAACATTTGAAACCTTAAAAGAAGCTGAAACATTGTATAGAAGCGCAGCTACCAAAGGGTATGCTAGCGCAACAACTAATCTAACTCTTTTATTAAAAGAAAAAGGAACACTCGATACCAAGAAAGAAGCCAAAGCTTTATT
>DYSP01000038.1 GCA_020718185.1 Candidatus Odyssella sp.
CAAAATTTAATAAATTCCTTTCGAAAAAAGTCTAATGGGGGAAAAATGAAATCAGAAATTCAAATCCTTGCTCGAACAATCTATGGGGAAGCCCGCGGAGAATATAAAAAGGTCAGTGGCGGCATCGGTGCGCTGATTGCTATTGCAAATGTAGTGATCAATCGGGCTCAGCAAAAAACTTGGTTTGGCCAAACGGTGGCAGAGGTTTGCTTGAAACGATGGCAATTTTCTTGTTGGAATGCCAATGACCCTAATTTTTATGAAATAAGCAAAGACATTATTGCGGATCCTATTTTTAATATTTGTTTGACCGTTGCTGACAAGGTTCTTAAAAGAGAATGGCCTGATCTAACCAAGGGAGGTGATCATTATTACTCTACTATCCTTAAAAAACCGCCCTACTGGGCTCAAGGAAAAACCCCAAAATGTCAAATTGGTCAACATTTATTTTTTGATTTACGAAAGGACGCATAAATGGCCTTACCCCTTATTTCTGCAGCCTTGGGATTGGCGCAATTTGCCCCTAGCATTGCGCGATGGCTTGGCGGAGAAAATGCTGAAAAAGTCGCGACTTCGGTTGTTGATTTAGCTAAGAAAATTACTGGTGAAGATGATTCTATCATGATGATTCAAGCATTAAGAGAAAATCCAAGCCTGGTTGTTGAATTTCAGCGCGCTGCCATTCAGTTTGAATCAGAATTGGAATTTGGATATTTATCTGATCGGCAAAATGCACGTGCGCGAGATATATCAATTGCCCAAGCAGGACGTATTAATTTTCGGGCGGATATCATGGTTTTATCTGCTGCAGGTGGATTAATCAGCTGCTTGGCATCCCTTACTTGGTATTGTGATCATTTGCCTGGAGAAGCGGTTGGAATTATTTCGACGGTGGCTGGGATTTTTGGTGCTTGTCTAAAGGATGCTTATGCGTTCGAATTTGGGTCTTCCCGCGGTAGCAAAATTAAAGACACAACTGTGGCAGGAATTATTGAACGCAGTGGGTTATAGGGTTATTCTTGTTAAATTTATTTATTGTCTTCTCAATTATCTTTTGTTGTCATTCTCAATTACCCTTTATTGTCATTCTCGGGCTTGACCCGAGAATCTGTAAGGCTTTGAGGAGATCCTCGGGTCAAGCCCGAGGATGACAAAGAGAGGGTGAGGATGACAAAGGGAGGGCGAGGATGAAAGAGAGGGTGAGGATGACAAAGGGAGGGCGAGGATGACAAATGAAGGGCGAGGATGATAACATCAAAACACAATTTTTTGTCATTGTCACACAACGAGTATAAATAATATTAAGATTTTTAAGGAGATAAAATCATGCTGACATTTCAAGAACGTGTATATTTCATGGCTTCATCACGGCCAAAAATTCGCAGTAAAAGGGCTAATGCTTCACCTTTTGGGCCTTTTAGATATGGGTCTTCTTGGCAAACGCGCCTGGCTTCTTTATTAGCAAGTGACAATAGTTTAGAACAAAGTTCTGGATATTCTGCAAAGTCAGCAATTTTGAAACCGGGCATCCCACTTTGACGGGTGCCCAGCACATCACCACTGCCTCGTAATTGCAAATCAGCTTCGGCAATTTTAAAGCCATCAGATGTTTCACGCATTATCTCAAGCCGCTTTTTACCTACCTGAGTCAATTGTTTTCCATAAACCAAAATACATGTTCCTTGCTGATTGCCTCGACCAATGCGACCTCTGAGTTGATGAAGTTGCGCCAGGCCAAATCGCTCAGCATGTTCAATAATCATGATGGTAGCAGCAGGCACATTAACCCCCACCTCTATGACTGTTGTTGCAATCAAAATATCAATCGATTGATTGATAAAGCAATCCATAACGACATCTTTTTCCTGTGGTTTCATTTGGCCATGTACTAAACCAACACGGGTTCCGAAAATCCCTTGTAGATGGGTAAATCTTTCTTCTGCCGCACTAAGGTCAAGGGCTTCCGATTCTTTGACAAGAGGGCACACCCAAAAAATTTTTGCGCCTTCTGCAAGCATCCGTTTTAGGCCATCAACAATTTCATCCAGACGATTATGACTGATGACTTTTGTTTGAATGGGCAAGCGACCTGCAGGTTTTTGGGCAATAATTGAGACATCCATATCGCCATAGTTAGCCAACTGTAAGGTGCGCGGAATCGGGGTGGCGGTCATCGCCAGTACATCCGTATTATATCCTTTGGTACTAAGTTGCAATCGTTGTTCAACGCCAAATCGGTGTTGTTCGTCAATCACGGCAAGTCCAAGATTTTTAAAGTCAACAGTGCTTTGAATAATCGCGTGGGTACCAATCAAGATATCAATCTCACCACTATTTAATTGTTCAAGGATTTTTGTCCTTGCTTTTCCTTTCTCACGAGCCGTCAATAGCACGGCTTTTATTCCAAGTTTTCCCACCAATTCAACAATGGTTGTTGCGTGTTGTCGAGCTAAAATGTCTGTCGGTGCCAAAATCGCTGCTTGATAACCAGATTCCACTGATTTTAACATTGCCAGTAAAGCAACAACCGTTTTGCCACTGCCGACATCACCCTGAATTAAGCGCGACATCGAATGCGGTGCAGCCATATCTTGAAAAATCTCATCAACAACTTGCTTTTGCGCCTCTGTTAAGTCAAAGGGTAATTCTGTTAATAGGCGTTGTACAAGCTGTCCGTTACCTGCTTGAGCAATGCCAGGTTGAGCGCGTAACTGATGTTGACGCGCAAGTTGTAAGCCTAGTTGATGAGAAAAAAACTCATCAAAAGCCAATCGTTGCCTGAATTTAGAGTGTAGACTAAGATCGTTTGTGGATTTAGGTGCATGCGTTGCCAAAATTGCTTCGCGCCAAGACGGCCAGTCATGGTGCTGACGCGTGTCGACGTCCACCCAATCTGGAAAATTGGGCAATCGGAGTAATGCTTGGTCAATCACACGTTGAACACATTTATTGGTAATGCCGGTTGTTAAAGGATAAATAACTTCATGTGTAATGAGATGTGATTTATGTTCTTTATCAAAAACAGCATCTGGGTGCGCAATTGTTGCTTGCGAAAGATAGCGATCAATTTTACCGATAATAATCTTTCGTGCGCCTACCGGGTAGAGTTTTAAAAGATAAGGCTTAATGGCATTAAAATAAACAAGCTCAACCATGTTTTTGCCATCTGTGCAGATAATTTTATAAGGTTTTGTACGATAAGCGTTTGGGACGTGGCTGATAATATCAAGTTCGATGATAACGTTTTCGCCTGCTTGGGCTTCATTTATTGATTGAATTGGGCGATATTGAACGAGATTAGTGGGTAAGTGTAGTAATGCATCTACGACACGGTCGCCAATTAAACGGTAAAATAATTTTTTTCGCCGCCCGTCAACGCCAGAAAGCGTGTCTAGGGAAGCAAAAAGGGGAATCGTGTTCATTATCATTCCGAATGTAAATGCTTGGTCCAATCAATATTATAAGCCTGTAATGTGTCTTCAAAATGCTTAGGCGGAGGAGCAATAAAAGTAAATCGATTGCCATCTTTATTCGTAACAGTAATCGCGCGGGCGTGAAGATGCATGGTTTTATTTATCTGCGTTGCTTCTTTTCCGCCATATTTACCATCACCTAAAATAGGGCAACCCATGTATTCACAGTGAACGCGAAGTTGATGCGTACGGCCTGTTTCTGGGTTCAATTCAAGCCAAGTAAGATCAGGTCTTCGTTTGCCAATCAATTTTTTCACAGTTCGGTAAACGGTGATGGCTTTTTTGCCATATTTATCATCGACAACCATCTTTTCTTTGTCCCCACCTTGTTTAATCAGCGCGGCTTTAATTTTCCCGATACCCGGTTTTGGATGGTTAACGACAATTGCCCAGTAAGTTTTATGAATAGATCCTTCTTTAAATAAAGCGGTCAAATGCGTGGCCATTTCTAAGGTTTTGGCCACCACAAAAATACCACTCGTGTCACGATCAAGACGATGCACCAAACGATATCGCTGTTTTTTGATTTTTCCAAGCGCTTGCAGATAACCATCGACATGTTTTAATGTTTTGCTGCCCCCTTGTGCTGGTAAGCCACTGGGTTTGTTGATGACAAGAAAATCTTCATCTTCCCAAATAATCAGTGATTCAAGCCAAGCAATTTCGTCCACACTGAGAAGGGGGATGGCTGCAGGTTTTTCTGGTGGAGCCACTGCTTCTAGTTGTTCGTGAAGTTTATCGATATCGACAAATAAACTGATCACGTCACCATTTTGAACGCGTGCGCTGGACTTAACCTTTTTTTCATTGAGCTTGATTTTTCCCTGACGCAATAGTTTTTCTAATAATCCCTGACCCAAATGGGGAATCTGACGTTTAAGCCAACGGTCAAGCCTGGTAATTTCAGCGGTTTCAACGTTAAGAATATGAGGTTGTTTAGGTGACATCATTTATTTTTCATGAAAGACTCGTTGCCCACAATATAGATTAATTAAGAGTCAGAGTACAAGTGTTCAGTTTTTTACAAAATGTTTACTTTTAATTAATTATCCCTCTAGTAACCTTTAACAAGTTAAGGTACAATTTTTATATGAATCTATTTTTATTAAAAATACAAAAATATTAATGTTATATTTTAATAAAATCTAAGGGGAGTTTGTTTTATGAAATTAACTATTTCAACTGTAGTTTCAGTAGCTTTATTGAGCATTAATAGTGCTTGTGCAGCAGATATTCAAAATTACGCAAGTTGGCCGCATCAAAATATACCGCAGTATAATGATGGCCATCAGCAAGCAAGCATGCCGCAATATGGCGGCTATCAGCAAGCAAGCATGCCGAACTATAATAACTATCAGCAAGCAAGCATGCCGCAATATGGCGGATATCAAGCTAGTTTCCCTGTTCATAATATGCACCACATGCATCATCAACAAGTTAGTTTCCCTGTTCACAACATGCAACACATGCATCATCAACAAGCTAGTTTCCCTGTTCATAATATGCACCACATGCATCATCAACAAGCAAGCATGCCGAACTATAATAACTATCAACAAGCAAGCATGCCGCAATATGGTGATGGCTATCAAAATAATGCAAGTTTCCCTGTTTACAACATGCAACACATGCATCATCAACAAGCAAGCATGCCGCAATATGGCGATGGCTATCAACAAGCAAGCATGCCACAATATGGCGGATATTATCAAGCAAGCATGCCGCAATATGGTGATGGCTATCAACAAGCAAGCATGCCACAATATGGCGGATATTATCAAGCAAGCATGCCGAACTATAATAACTATCAACAAGCAAGCATGCCGCAATATGGTGGATATTATCAAGCAAGCATGCCGGGGTATTAGGTAGATAGTTAATTTAGAAATATGATGGAACTAACTAAGCTAAAAAAGATTAATCATATATTGACAAGCTTCAAAGGGGATTTAATGCCCTTTTGGGGCTTCTTTTTCTTATTACTATGTCTGATGCCATTGATAAAATTACCCATATTTTTGGCGGATTATTGGTTTTCAAAGTGGGTCGTTGTTTATGCATCTACCATTATTTTTGCGGTTTCTTGCTGTATAAATAAGTCAGCAATCTCTTTGCCTAGGATGACTTATCCGGTTGTTGTTGGCCTAAGCTTTCTTATTATTCTTATCATTTTTAATCATTTACATAATGCTTTGCCATTTTTATCCCCTGCTTTTTGGGATCGATTATGCTTTGTAATGCTAAGTATTAGTTTTTTTAATGTTTTTAAGGAAGATCCCTCAGCTATTCGTAAGGTATTGAGCGTCATATTTATTGCCAATGCTCTTTTTCTTTTTGTAGGTTTTTCTTCATTTTTTGAATATATTAGTCATGCGTCAAATAATAAAGCATTACTACATAAAAATTTTGGTAATATTAATATGTCAGCAGAGTTTGTTGGTATAGCTTTAATTTTATTGATTGCTGGCTATGGCCATTTTCAGCGGTGTAGATGGTTAATCGATAGCTTAATTTATTTATCAGCTATTTATTGTTATTATGCGTCAAGCCGCTCTATCGCTATTGCCGTAATTTTTAGTTCGGCGGCACTCATTTTTTTTAAAATTGTTTCTGTAAAACGAATTTTAAAGCTTATAATGATCACTATCTTAATGCTTTTTGCGATTGAAATGTTGGTCAATCATTTCTTAGAGGTTAACTCTTCCACTGTTGTTAATTATATTAAATCTTCGTCAACTCTTTGTCGTTGGCAAATCATTAAAGCAACTTGTTTGATGATCTTTGATCATCCATTTGGTGTGGGGTCAGGAAATTATCTTTTTTCTTTTATTCCTTATCTGCACCATGCTTTACCTGAAATAAATGAAAACAATTTAGCTCAATCACCGCATAATGAATATTTAAGGATTATTGCTGAGGATGGAATTCCCTTTGCTATTATTCTTTTTCTTACATTATGTATTTATTTTTATAGCAAAAAAGAGATTTTTAAATCGGTAGTTGCTAATCATCCAACACTTATTGGCTTTTTTTGTTTTTTAGCAGTGCAAGCAGCCTTTCAGTTTCCCTTGATCAATGGATTTCCATTTCTTGTGACAACATGTTTCGTAGGATATACTCTTTTTGTCTTTAACAAAGATCAAGTAGTTGAGTTTGGTCGAGGGAAATGGTGGGCTCTTACATCTATCGTGGGATTAATGTTGATAGGTGGGATACTCTCGGAAGCTATTTCTTATCGCTATTTCTATTCTGCCTCGATGAATCAAGTTGCATACGCACTTAATGGTGCTAATTCACAGGCAAGTATCCAAGCAGCTAAAGCAGATATGGCCATGGGAAAATTTATACCTGCGCGTCAAATTCTTGACGAAGAATTAAAAGTCCATCCAAGTAATTTTATAGCTTTGTCAGTAAAAGCTCATCTTGAATCAATGACAAGTAATAAACAGAAAAGTTGTGCAATTCTTAAGCAAATCGATGCTTTTTTTCTAGGCACTTCTATCCATCATTCTTATATTTTGCATAATTGTTCAGGTGTTAAAGAATAAGAATTTTTTATACTTTCGAATCCTATAGGCATGAGTAAAACTTGTTTTTGACATATTGAGGGTGTACGGTGTTTCTTAATAGTCAAAATTGTATGTTTAAAAAATGATTACATTTTATAAAGCCCATGGACTTGGTAATGATTTTGTCATTTTTGAGACACCTCAAAATCTTATTCTATCACCACGCTTGCTTTGCAAAATCGCTGATCGCCGGCATGGCATTGGGTGTGATCAAATTATCGTGTATCATCACTTATCGCCCACAATGGTAAATGTGCGCTTTTATAATGCGGATGGTAGTGAGGCGGCAGCGTGCGGAAATGGCGCTCGGGCTTTAGGTAAATTGTTATTTATCCAGCAAACAGAAGGCTTCCAACCCTTAACCTTTCAAACAGCAGGTGGAGTTTTGATTGTTAAACATCAGTCTGATGGTCAAATTCAAGTAAAGCTTCCTGCCCCCAATTTTCATTGGATGCAAATTCCACAGCGACAAGAAGGTCTACACGATCTTCCTATTCAAGAAGGGCAAATATCGCCGTATTATACTGTGAATGTTGGGAATCCTCACCTGATTTCTTTTGTTGAGAATGTTGATCTTGTTGAAGTAGAACTTATCGGTCCATTATTAGAAGTACACCCTTTATTTCCCCAAAGAATTAATGTGTCCTTTGCGCAAATTATGAATGACCATTTGATAAAATTGGTTGTTTGGGAACGGGGTAGTGGCTTTACAGGTGCTTGTGGTACTGCTGCCTGCGCTGCAGTGGCTGTGGGAATACAACAAGAATTGATAGCAGGAGCAGTACAAGTTCAGCAACCTGGAGGGAATTTACTTATTGATTGGCAAGAAGATAGACCTATTTTGATGTCCGGCACTGCTGCGATTACATTTCGAGGTGAACTGGACTTTGGTGCATTGGAGGTAATATAGCTCGTGGAAAAGAAACTGGTTATTTTTGATTGTGACGGCGTGCTGGTTGATAGTGAAATTATTGCACATCGTGTCGTCGTTGAAATGTTGCAACAACTGGGATGTTCTTTAACAATTGAGGAAAGTATTCGTGAGTTTACAGGCGTAAATAAGTGGCGATCCCAAGAAATATTGTCCGAAAAATATAATATAGAAGTTTCAGATGATTTTTGGGAGCAAGGACAATCTCGTATTTTAAAGGCATTTGAACAAGATCTAATCGCTTTAAATCAACCTACCTTATCAAAATTAACTGAGGAAAATATCTCTATTTGTGTCGCTTCTAGTAGCCATCGTCAACGTGTTTTAAAAGCGTTAACAGTGACAAATCAGCTTGTTTATTTTGATGATCAAGAAATTTTTACATCTCAACAAGTCACGAAAGGCAAACCAGCGCCGGATTTGTTTTTGTTTGCCGCTGCTGAAATGGGTTTTTTGCCTGAAGATTGTCTTGTAATTGAAGATAGCCCTGCGGGGATTGAAGCTGCCCTTGCTGCAAACATGGCTGTTGTTGGATTTGTAGGGGGAGCCCATGCACAGTTTTCCTGGTATCAAGAGCGAATTCAAAACTATTCAATTCCTATTGCTTATGATAATCATGATCTTATGACGCATCTACTTTCCATTTAATTGACTATATCTATGTAACTTAACCTGAATTCGATGTAAGAAATGATGTAAAGACATAAATAAATAAGAGAATCTGTCATTACGAAGGGCAGCGCCCCGTGGTAATCCATGTATTTTCTGGATGGCCACGGAACGATGTTCCTCGCCATGACGATTCCTTTTTAGTTGCCTAAGCTTTAAGTTGTTTCTTACGTCGAACTCACGTTAACTTAGCAAAAAATTAACCTTTTTTGTCTATGTTATTTACATATGTTATGAGTGAAGATGAGGATTGAAAAATGAAAAATATCAATAAACAAATTTTAAAAGGTATGTTACTAAGCTGTGTTTTATTGATTGGCAGTTATCAAGAAACGCTTGCGACACAGACTGCACAACCTCATATTTATCCAATTACAAACCAGATGGTTAAGGCTGTGAAGACTGCTCCTAATGCGGCTGCTGCACTAGATGTTCTTTGTGGGCAAGGCGGCGTTATGCGAGGAAGCGGTCGGAGTGCAGGTGATGCTTGTAAACTGCAAGATTTTGCAAGAGTTGCATTGATGACATGCCAAGGGTATGCAAAGGGCAAAGATGCCTTTGCCAACTCTAAGTGCGACCAAAATATCAATAAGGTTCTAGGGGCTCATGGTAGAAATACTGCTAAAACTTTTATCGAAGATAGCGTTAAGCAAAAATACCCAAATGTTACCACTTTTGTGTGCGATGCAACCCCTGGCTACCGTGATAAATTACCTGCAGGTTTAAAGCTTATAGCCGCTAGTTTTTGTGCAAAACCAGTAGTACCTGCACAATCTTCAGTGGTACCATCACGACCAACAGCAAAGCTACCTACATCTTCTACAACAGTAACGCGTCCACGTGCCAATGCAATGTCTACGCTTGATCCTGCAACACCTATTGCTAAGGCAATTGTCGAGCAAGCACCACTTATTGAATTTAATGCCAATATACAAAGTGCTTTGCGTAATCTGTCACCACGACAATCTATGGTAGTTAATGATTTATTTGAAGGGCGGAACCATTTATTAGAGGTATTAGAGGGTTTAGAGAAAAAGGATCGGCAATTAGCATTGCAAGGTGTTCCAAAAGTAAATTCAGCGCGTGGGGAACTTGAAAAGCAGGAAATTGCTGTTATACACTCTTATGAAGAGGCACAAACAGCGCTTTCACAAATAGAAATAGCGATAGAGGTAGAAAAATCAATCGCTCCAGCGTTATACGAAGAAGCGAAAAAACTTTCGGCGGCCATTAAAGATCTTACTGCTAAATTAGATAATGCTTCAGTTAAAACATCAGGGAATGGTGGCTAATGCAGGGCTAAAAGTGGAGAAAGTTTATGAGAAAAATACTTCTTCTAGGTATTGCGATTATGACTCTAGTCACTGTGGAGGGGGATGCAACAGCAGCCCTCCATCCACATACAGCAAACATTATTAAGGCAATAAAAAATGCACCTGATGCCTACCAAGTTCAAGAAGTATTATGTGGACAAGGTGGTGTTCTTCGTGAAAAAGGGCTCTCAGCGGGGGAAAAATGCCGTATTCCTGCCTTTGCCCTTGTTTTTACGGTGGGATGTAGCACTTATCCTGGTGAGGAAGACTCTAAATGTAGTAAAAATGCTAAACAAGCATTAAGTAAAGATTTATCTAAGAATAGAATGCCAGTTGATGCTGTCGAGGCATTAACAAAAGCTGTCAAAACTCAAGGAACAAATGCAGAAGCAATTTTATGTTCATCACCTCGGGAAAAATTACCAGGAAAGCTAAAAATGGTTGCGGATGAAGCTTGTGGAACGTCAATGAATGTTGAGCGGTTGTCTGTGCTTCAAGCTCCATCGGTATCTCAACCTAAAATTGTCAAATCGCCCCCTTCTGGAAGAGCTTTTCATTTGCTTATTCCTTCGCAAGCGAAAATGATTGAAGATTTAGAAAAAGATAAAGTGTTTTTAGAAAAACTTCAAAAGCCACTCGAACGGATGCCAAAAGAAATACTCGCCAGATCAGCAAGAGATGTAAATAAGGATTTAAGAGATATTTTGCAAAAAATCTCTGCCTATATTAATCAAACAAAATCAGTTGAAATTCTTTCTAGAAATGAGGAAATAGAAGGTCAGGGTTTGCTTTTGCAATCAGATCCGTTTATTAAAAAAATTGAGACAATGGGAATTAGGTTAAATCCAGTAACAGGCAATGTAGAAAAGCTAATTCAAAGATGGGAAGTGGTGCGATAACTGTAAGATTATCGCTTAGAGTATTGGCTATCTAAAAAATATAAAGGATAGCCAATTTTTTTGTTGTTTATAAATTTGTTTCTTGTTCTGTGCTTATGAAATTGAGTGTGAGATTATCCCCAATTTTAAGTGTGTTACCGTTATTAAAATATGAGTTAGTATTGTCCTCATTGAAGTAATAGACAGCAGCGATATCCATAAAAGTTTTCATTGATTTGTGAGGGAAAATAGTATTCATAATCGGAGATGTTACTTCATTGATAAAGGTGACTTGATTGCCAAAAGGGGTAAGGCCTGATGTATTAAAGAAAAGCAGATTACCGGGTTTTTCTGTTTCCATTGATAATTTCCATTTTGTACCAGCTGCCGATAAAACTTGACCTATTGTAAATTTAATATCAAGATTTGACACTTTAATTATCGCCAATTGTGTCGGCGTAGGAAGAATTTGCACAGGCGCATTTTTTAACTTGTTACAGATTTCCCACATGGAATCAATCGCGGCAACGCCCACTGAATTTTGTTCGCTAGGAATATTTTCAAACCCATAAACTATTGTGCCAGCCACCCCTAAGGGGGTTGTCAAATCATCTACACCTTCGATTGCGCAAACTCTATCATCTGTGTTTGCCAACTTTGTTACAGTAATCTTAGGCTTGAAGTTTACCGTGTGTCCCTCAATATCTAATTCCATTGCATTTGTGGATAGGCCACTTAATAAAATTAAACAAATATTTGCTTTAGTTATCTTATTAAAGCTCATTACGAAATAATCCTTATATTGTATTGTTAAATCTGTATATTTTCTAACCGTAAAAGTTAAAAAATTATTAATTTTTGAAAGTGTTAATAGAGGCAAATATCAGATAAGGAATGAGGTTTTTTAGGATAATTCAAAAATGAAGATTCAATATTGAGAACCTTTAACAATTTATCAATCTCTTTAGTTTACGTTTATTTGAGCTAAATAACTTATCAGATGTCACATCTGTTAGGTACGCTTTTGCCTATAAACTATAAATGCATGAGAGAGAAAAATGAGAGTATCCCCATTTATAAAAATGTTTTTATTAATTGCTACTTTTAGTATCGATGGAATGGCTATGGATATGAAAAAAGGTGTTCAGGCATGTCAGCAAGAAATTGAGTGCTCTTTGGTAGAAAAAACAAAGCGAGTGCAGGCATTTGTTGAACAATGCCCAGCCGGTATTTTTTTGAAGGATTAGTAAGATAAATTCCTTGGTTAACAGCGCTTGATCTTTCCAATAATAATCTTACAGGTATCATTCCAGATACGCTTGGCCAACTAACGAAGCTACGTGTACTTAAAGTTTCCTATAACCATTAAACGCAATCAAAACTAAAGACCCTTGATCTTACAGGAAATCCTCTTCCTGCAGAGGTTCTAATAGAAGTTCCGTTAAGGTTTTATGGGTCTAATGAGATTAAAAAATTGCTTGGAAGTAGGTTTGTTTTTTAAGCGAATGATATGTCATCCCAGCGAAGACTGGGATAGCACTATCTTCAATTATTTTTTTTCAAAAACCAGTGTAATATTTCCCCGCTCACCATAAGGATAATCACCCGGTGCCCATGTCTGAGCTTTTAATTCTGGCATATTAAAAAGTGTTGCTATTTTTGGCGATGTCATAAAAGTTACGGGAAAATCAATGGCTTTAAAATATTGCGTGTAGAGGGGAATAATTGTTTTCATTTGTTGAAATTTTGAGTGTGTGGCTTTTTCGAACGTGTTTGTGCAAAGCGTCTCTATTTTAATAATAGAGATAAAATACATTGCCATTTCTTTGAGAAATGTTTTTCTGGCTAGTGTTATATCAGGAAACTTTTGTTCAATAAGATCTCCTAAAGCATTCTCAATACATTGGCTGTCAGTATATTTTTCTAAAATTTTGATAAAAGGCATAAATTTTGTAAAGTAAGTACGTTCCCCCACATAAAAACATCCTGTTGATTTCGTCATGAAAAGGGCAGTGAGTTCATTTTGAGATATACGTAAGCTAAAGTTAAAGGCATTTTCTATTAGGGGTTGGGAGAAGTATTCAAGTAAGAAAAAATTTTTAGGCGTGTGTTTTTTGCTAAAATGAAGAAAATAAGGCTCAACAAGTCTTCCTAAAGGCGCGAGCATTCCTAACTGTGCTTTAAGCATTGGGTGTTTTCTATAGAAAATTTTTTGAGGATTGCCCATACCACCCGTAAAAATAATTTGACGAGCTTGAATGTTGATTTGATTCAAAAATTTATGAAGTTGTTCCCAGTGATAGAGATTCATCGCATCCATAATAATGTGACCCGCGCCTTTGCAAGAAATTTGATCTAAAACATCACCTTGTTGATGGGGCGCGCGAATGCCAAGCAGAGGATCAATGCTAAGATAATTATCAGTAATTACTGATTGTTGAATAGGTGTATCTACATGAACAAAATCCAAAGATTTAGGCTTGCTAGCGTCATTATATTTACCAGCGATATAAGCACGCCACGGTAATTCTTTGTCGCCACAAGACACAGCAATTGTAATAGGTTTTTTTCCTCATGATATTCTTTAATAATCCGCTCAAAATCAAGAGGAAGGCGTATCTTAATATGTGAGAGTACTTCACGATCATAGGTTGCTTCGATTTCTTCAGAAGAGGTATACTGGCCCTAGTTTGTTTGAAAAAAGGTTGAATTAAGAGAGTCTTTTTGTTGAGTTAAAC
>DYSP01000012.1 GCA_020718185.1 Candidatus Odyssella sp.
CATAATTGCAATCAGATACATAAACCCTCTTTTGATAGGAATATACGTGATGTCTATGCACCAAACCTGATTAGATCTGGTGATGCTTAAAAGGGTGCATTGCCGAGAAAGACTTAAAACTTCGCCTTTAGGATCAATCATTTCTTGCCTCCGAATAGACCCAATCGCCTGGAGGCGTTCTCTAAAAACTCTCGTTCCACCGTCAGCTGACCAATTTTGGCATGAAGATCCTTGATGTCTGTGAGATGATTTGTTTCTTGAATAGCTTGCTTGCTTGAAAAAATATCTTTCATGCCGGTAAGTGCTTCTTTCTTCCAACGTTGAATTAGGGAAGCATGAATTCCAAATTTAGAAGAAAGTTCTGCAATTGTGGCGTCTTCTCTAATGGCGGCTAAAGCCACTTGCGCTTTAAAATCAGCACTATGATTTTTACGTATTTGTCCCATTTTCTTAGTCCTTTTTTACGAGAGACTATAGCTTAGATCACTGTCTGAATTCTAGGGACCACCTCTACTTTGACGATTATATAGTTCTTCTTACGAACAAAGATCAGGACAATGTTAACATTATTACTTCTGGGTTAAATGCCTTTGACATAGCATCCTATCTTTTAAATTGTTTTGGGGAAATCTTGCAGACTTTGCTCGATGAACAAAAAGATACCCTCTATAAAGAATTTTTAGCTCATATGAAAAATTGTGGTGATGGGGAGAAAACGCTCGAAAAATCAATATTGTAATAAATTATCTTCCCTGTTTAATTCTATTTTTTTGGGGGGAATATTTTTAAGGATTGTATCAAGTTTAAGTTCTATGCCATCGTTAGCGGCTTTCTCTTGGATTAGTGTAGTAATCTGTTTTTGTAATATTTTTTGTTCTTTCTCTTCAAGGGTTAGCGCCGCATAGTACTGCTTAATAATTTCTTTGTGAGATAACTTTGTTTTCTTGGGGGCATATTTATTTGTTTTAAAGGCTTCGCTCTTTTCTAAAGATTCAATTTCATGCTTCAGAAATAAGAATTTGTATAACTTGTGCTAACGGGCTCATGCTTTTTAATCCTCTTGGTGACTTATTGGTGACTCGTATGTTTTGTTTAAATTATTAAACTCTCCCTGTGATCTTTTAAGGTGTTGTAATTTAAGGATTTTGGGTGGTGGGCGCTGCAGGATTCGAACCTGCGACCCGCTGATTAAGAGTCAGCTGCTCTACCAACTGAGCTAAGCGCCCCCAAATGATAGAAACATCATTAGCAAATTTTATGAATGCTGTCGATTAAAAAATTATTATGGACGGAAAGTATAGGGTATTTTTAAAATTGCTTTACACGCTTGTTTTCTGTATGTTGACCTAAATAACTTTGATAAAAGTTAAAATTAGTAAGCCTAATGAAAATGATAAAATGCATTTAACTCGCAAAGTAAACGTTAAAGACATTCTTTTTTTAATAATCATTATTTCCTTGTTTTTTTGGATATTTTTGGGAGTACGTGCTTTATCAGTTCCAGATGAAGCACGATATACTGAAATTCCACGGCATATGGTGGTAAGTGGTGATTATGTCACGCCGCGTCTAAATGGTATTAAATACTTTGAAAAACCACCACTTATGTATTGGCTGGAAGCAAGTTCTATCAAATTATTTGGTGTCCAAGAATGGGCCTTACGTTTTTGGCCAGCTTTTTTGGGGCTTTTGACTTGTCTTGCGACCTATTATACAGCAACACGCCTTTATTCACGACAAGTAGGTATTTTTGCGGCGCTTGTTTTAACAAGTGGATTACTGTTTAACTTTATCAGTCGGCTGATTATTTTAGATGTTGCGGTTACTTGCTTTTTAACGCTAACACTGTATAGTTTTCTCTTAGCAACCACTGCCTCAACAAAAAAACAACAAACTGTATACCTTGCGCCTTTTTTTATAAATGCCGCACTTTCTGTTTTATCAAAAGGATTAATTGGCATTCTTATTCCTGGTGCAATTATTATTTTATGGTCAGTTTTTACTAAACAATACAAACAGATTTTACTTGGATTTAAACCCTGGGGAATTTTGTTGTTTTTGGCTATAGCAGCCCCTTGGCACATTTTAGTTGCGCAACAAAATCCCGAATTTTTATGGTTTTATTTTGTTCACGAACATTTTTTGCGTTATCTGACTTCTGTACATGGCCGTACTCAGAGTGTTTTTTATTTTTTCCCTTTAATTATTTTTGGTTGGTTTCCGTGGGTTGGCTATTTTCTAGCTTCATTTTGGGAACATGTAAAAAAATTGTGGCGAGAAAAAGCCAACTGCCCGCATGAATTAACTTTTTTATTGGTGTGGGCAGGGTTTATTTTTGTTTTTTTCTCAATCTCCAATTCAAAACTGATTCCGTACATCACACCTGCCTTTCCCCCGCTCGCCATTCTTGTGGGTAAGACTATCAGCGATATTTGGTCAGGGCAACGGGATGATAAAAAAATTATCAATCTTTCTTGTGTAGTAAGCTGTTTGTTCTTGATTGCTGTGAGTGTGGTTGCTTATTTACGAGGTTTGTTATTTGATACTGCTTTCAATTGGCATTTTGTTTCTTTGGTTGTTATATTGGCAATGTTTGCTGTTACTATACCATGGTTACGTAAAACTATTTCTGCTCGCGCAGCTATTGTGGGAAATATTATTTTAAGCTTTTTTTTGATTGTGGCCATTCAGTTAGGCTGGGAACTAGCAGATCCGCGATCTAGCAAAGAATTAGTCATGCAAATTGCCGCCTTAAAACAGCCTGGTGATAAAGTCGCAACAATAGGTAGTTATTATCAAGATATTGCACCGTATTTAAATCAAAAAATCTCTGTGATTGATTATACTCCAAATGAATTACAATTTGGTATTGATCATGAAGATACTTCTGCATGGATGATTTCTTCGAATGAATTTGTGAAACAATGCAAGGTGGGTCAGGTGTTTTATATTGTGATTAATAAATCGCAGCTGAGTTTTTTTGAAAGTAGACACCTTGATGAATTTAAGGTAATCGCAGAAAAAGGGAAGACATTATTGGTTACGAACAAAAAATGATAACGTCGCATCCATATTTTTATATTTTCTTGTGTGTTGTTTTAAATGTTATTTCACAGTTGTTGCTGAAAACTGGAATGAATACAATCGGTTATTTTCAGATGGAAGTGAATAACCTCTTAAATACAAGCATCAAGATTGCTACAAATCCTAATATTATTATTGGATTATTGTTATATGGGTTAAGTTTTGCCTTGTGGCTTGTTGCACTTTCACGATTAGATGTCAGTATGGCTTATCCGTTACTAAGTATTGGTTACATAATAATGCCGTTTGTTGCTTATTTATTTTTAGGTGAAGTTTTATCAATTTTAAGAATTGTTGGGATTTGTATTATTATTGCAGGAGTTTACATTGTCTCAAAAAGTTGAAAACCAAGAATTTTTACCCTTTGTCCGTCCAAACATTAGTGAACAGACGATCTCTGACGTCGTCGAATGCTTGCGTTCAGGATGGATTGCAACAGGTCCCAAAGTTCAACTTTTAGAACAAAAGCTTCAAGATTATGTGCAAGCACCTCATGCGCAGTTGTTGACATCTGCTACTGCTGCTCTTCATCTTGCACTTTTAGCCTTAGATATAAAGCCGGGGGACGAAGTTATTACCACCCCGATGACATTTGTTGCAACACTCAATGTTATTGCGTTATGTGGTGCAAAACCTGTTCTGGTAGATGTAGAACCTGGTACTTACAATATTGATGTCAATCAAATTGAAGCAAAAATTACGCCCAAAACAAAAGTAATTATGCCCGTTCATTTTGCAGGTTTACCTGTTGATTTAGATCCCCTATATGCCCTTGCAAAAAAATATAATTTACGGGTTATAGAAGACGCAGCGCATGCCATTGGTAGCAGCTACAAAGGAAAAAAAATTGGTAGCTTTGGTGACATTCAAGTTTTTAGTTTTCATCCTTGTAAAAATATGACAACTGCGGAAGGTGGATGTATTGTTTCACGGGATGATAGCTTTGCAAATCGCATTAGTCAGTTGCGTTTTCATGGGATTGATCGCGATGCTTGGAATCGTTATAGTAAGGGTGGATCTCAACATTTTGATATCCTGATGCCTGGGTATAAGTTTAATATGTCTGATTTACAAGCAACCATTGGATGTGATCAATTGGCGCAGTTGGATGCCAGCAATCAACGACGTAAAGAAATAGTTGATTGGTACTATGAACAGCTTCAAGGATGGGACGAAGTTATTTTACCATCTATATCGGACTACGATCATTTTAATTCTTGGCACATTTTTGCTCCCCTTATTAATACACAAGTATGTGGTATAAGTAGAGATGATTTTATGGCAAAAATGAAAGAGTATAATATTGGTACTGGGTTGCATTACCCAGCCGTTCATTCTTTTAGCTATTACCAGAAAACTTATGGTTATCAGATTGGTGATTTTCCTACGGCTGAACATATAGGTAACCATGTCACCAGCCTTCCTTTATTTCCAAATATAACGATAGAAGAGCAGCATCGTGTAATTAATGCGATGAAGCAGATTTTTAATAGAAAGTAATCTTATGACTGAAAAATCCGTGTCAAAAACGATTGAAAATACATCTATTGTCGAATCTGCACAGGCTAATAATGATGTGTATGTATCTGTTGTTATTCCTGTCTATAATGAAGAAGATTGTCTTGAAAGTCTTTATCAGCGCCTTATCAAGGTGATGGATGGTTTGGGTAAGACATATGAAATTCTCTTTACGAATGATGGTAGTAAAGATCGTACTTCAGAAATTTTACGTGAGCTTTATAATCGCCGACCAAAACAAATTAGAGTCATTGAATTTAATGGTAATTTTGGCCAGCATATGGCAATTATGGCGGCTTTTGAACGTGTTCGTGGTCAAGTGATTGTGAATATGGATGCAGATATGCAAAATCCGCCAGAAGAAATTCCAAAACTATTGATGGCATTTGAACAAGGCCATGATTATGTAGGGAGTTACCGGGATGGACGGGATGATTCTTATTTTTTACGCACAGTGCCTTCAAAATTCATGAATTGGTTAAGATCAAAGGCAACGGGAACTAAAATCAGCGATCAAGGGTGTATGTTTCGTGCCTATAGTCGTCGGATTGTAGGATTAATTACACAATCTTATGAATCTTCTACCTTTGTAACGGTATTAGGTTATACGTTTGCAATGAATCCCACTGAAATTCCTGTTGTTCATCAAGCTCGATTAGAAGGTGAATCAAAATACGACATCTATCGATTGGTGCGGGTAACGTTTGACTTGTTTACGGGCTTTTCCATGGCTCCTTTACATATTTTTACTGTATTTGGATTTTTTGTTTCAGCCATGAGTGGATTACTTGTTGCTTATTTACTGGGGCGTCGCCTTATTATTGGTCCAGAAGCAGAAGGGCTTGTGACGCTGTTTTCAGTGTTGTTTTTCATGGTTAGTGTAGCTATCACGGGTATTGGTATTGTTGGTGAATATGTGGGGCGTATTTATCAGGTGGTTCGGCGTCGTCCGCGATTCCTGATTAAAGAAATTATTGAAGATCAATCAGATATTAGGAAAGGGCCGCAGTCTTGACAATTAAAAAGATTCTTATTCTTGGGGTAAATGGATTCATTGGGAGTCGTTTGTCTGAGATAATTCTCCAACAAAAAGACTGGGAAATTTATGGAATGGATATGTCTGCAGATAAATTGCAGGATTGTATGAACCATCCACGATTTCATTTTACAGAAGGTGATATTACGGTTCATAAAGAATGGGTAGATTATCATGTTGAAAAATGTGATATTGTTTTACCTTTGGTAGCTATTGCTAATCCAGCCTTCTATGTGAAGCAACCGTTAAAAGTGTTTGAGCTAGATTTTGAAGCCAATCTTGATATTGTTCGCTTGTGCGTAAAGCATAAAAAGCGCGTAATTTTTCCGTCTACTTCTGAAGTTTATGGGATGTGTCCGGATGCAGAATTTAATGAAGAAACAAGCTCTTTAGTGCTGGGGCCCATTCATAAACAACGATGGATTTATTCTTGTAGCAAACAAATGATGGATCGGGTGATTTATGCATATGGTGAAGAGGGTACATTGGATTACACGCTTTTTCGACCCTTTAACTGGCTTGGCCCCAAATTAGATCGTATTGATAAAAAAGAAGGTAGTTCTTCACGCGTTGTAACTCAATTTATCAGTAATATTTTGTACCATGGTGAAATTAATTTAGTTGATGGTGGCACTCAACGTCGTTCCTTCACATACATTGATGATGGTATTGATGCTCTTATCAAGATTATTGAAAATGAAAATGGGGTAGCAACTAAAAAAATCTTTAATATCGGTAATCCAAGAAACGATGTTTCCATAAAACAACTTGCTGAAATGATTGTAACGTTGATGAAAGATTATCCGAATCATCGTCATTTAGCAGAGGCGGCTAAAATCATTACGACATCGGCGCAAGATTATTATGGAACTGGCTATCAAGATTTAGGGTTTAGAGTGCCCTCAATTAATGCCGCAAAGAAGGATTTGAATTGGGAACCAAAGGTTGATTTAGAATCAGCTTTGCGTCAAACACTTGATTACCATTTAGCGAGTCATTAGGGGAGGCAGCTAAAAAAGAAGAGGGATTATGTCTTTTTCTCTTTTTTAGCTGAAAATTTTTCCTATCTAATTGTTTGATATTTCCGGTATCCAAAGCTTCTATCTTTCCTGGTGTAGTCTTACTTTTTGGGCGAATTTGGTAAAAAATTGCCGTCTTCGTCATATTCTTTCCACCATTCATGGTCTTTTAATGGCTCTGGTTTAGGCGGTTCAGGCTTATAAAAAGGCTCTATTCCATGAAAAGCATAAATTTTATTAACCACATCTTGATAGATTTTTTCCGCATCCGCGTCACCATCATGAAATTTATCCTAAAAATCATCACAAAATTCTTTAGGCTAATGATTTTCACATTATGCTGAATGTATAATTTTTTCTTCGACAACCTCCATCAGCGCGTGACCAGCGGTGATATGTACTTCTTGGATGCGTCCTGTATCAGCTGATGGAATAACCAGAGCATAATCACATAAATGAACGGCCGGTGCACCTGCTGCTGCGCCACCAAGGAACCCAACTGTGATAATTCCTTTTTCTTTGGCAACTTCAAAGGCTCTAATAACATTGGGTGATTTACCAGACGTTGTGATACCCACAACAACATCTCCTTTAGTGCCAAGTCCGGAAAGCGGACGAGCAAAAATTTCATCAAATGAGTAATCATTTGCACAAGCCGTAATGGTGGATGTATCCATAGCCAGAGTCAATGCGGGAATGGAATCACGGTTCACATGCGAGCGCAAACGTATAAGAAGCTCTGCTGCTAAATGTTGCGCATCAGCCGCTGATCCACCATTTCCACAAAAGAATATTTTGCCACCATTTTGAATAGAGTGAACCATCACATCAGCAATTTCGATAATTTTTTCAGGTAAATCAGTCTTTAAAACATGTTCTTTAAGACTGATTGAGTCTTTAAAAATTTCTTTGGTGCGGTTTAACAAATCCATTAGAGATCCTATTGTTATTTCAGCTATATATACTGATTCCTATTTCAAATGACTAACTCGCCGTTTTTTGAAAAGCAATCAGTATATATTCTTTTTAATTAATTGTTGCTGTTTCTTGGGTTGATTGCTGTTGAAAGAGCGTTGCAAAATCGACAGGAGATAGCATTAATGGTGGATAACCTCCATCACGTGTCATATCTGAAACAATATTACGTGCATATGGGAACAATAAATGCGGTGCTTCCACCATCACAAAACGATTTAGATGTCCTTCTTCAACTTCGTTGCCAATGGTGACAACGCCAGCATAGCTTAGTTCCACCACAAACATTGGTTCATTTTCGCGTTTGGCATCAACTTTAATGTCAAGAACGACTTCAAAATTGCGATCACCAAGATTTTGGGCTTTTGCTTGAACGCTAACGCCGATATTTGGTTGAACTTCAGACTCACTTGTGAAAATTGTTAATGGATTTGGATTCTCAAAAGATAAGTCCCGAATGTATTGAGCACGCACGATAATAGGCAAGCTCATATCCACTGAGTTTTGCGAATTTGACATTTTTTTTCTCCAACTATTGAATAACTAGTCTAGTTGTAGCAAGTTGGAAGAGAACTCGTCTAGGAAAGATTCATGAGTTTGTGATAAAATGTTTAGATTATAGGGTATAGGTCGGTTTATGGAAATTATTTTTCTAGCGTTAATTACAGGGTATCTTCTTTATCGTTTGTGGATGGTACTAGGACAAGAAACAGATGCAGATCAACAAAGGCGGGACAGTAAATTGTTTGAGGTTGAAGATAACGTCGTTCAAATGCCTGTAAAACAACTGGCAAATGAGGTTTCTTTTATTGAAGAGGGGCTTAAGCCTGGGGTGAAGATGGGGCTAGAGGCTTTAAAAAAAGCTGATCCTGCTTTTGATTTCTCTTATTTTTTAAATAGTGCTAAGTCAGCTTATGAGATGATTGTCACGGCTTTTGCTGAAGGTGATAAAGAAACACTGACCCAATTATTAACGCGTAAGGTATTTGGACAGTTTGAAGTAGCGATAGATGAGCGTAATGCCAGCAAACGTCAGCTTGAAACAACTGTTGATAAATTTGAACGTGTGGATGTTGACTCGATAGAAATTGTTGAACGTCAGGTCGCTATTGCTGTTCGTTTTAAAACATTGCAAGTACGCCTAACAAAGGATGAATCAGGCACAATTCTTGACAATCCAGCCAAAATTTCAACATCCGTAACAGATATTTGGACGTTTACTCGAAATATTGATTCTAATGACCCAGCTTGGTATTTGGCAGCCACGAAAACAGAAACAGTTGCATATTAACATTTGATTTATATAAGAACCTTATCATGCTCTATAAAAAACTTACTTTATTAATCGTTCTCCCTGCTATTTTATTCTTGATGGTTGGATGTCAAGGGCCTGCACAAGGACCAACATTGACGCCTGTTAACTATTCTGAAGTCCCTGGCTGGAATGAGGACAGAATGATCGATGCTTTGCCAGCGATGCGGAAGTCATGCCAGGTCATTCTTAAAAAACAGCCAACAACTCCGATGATCACCAAGGCTGATACATCAGGAACAGCACATGATTGGCAAGGATTTTGTACACAATTGGAAAAACACAAATTTTCCAACACGTCCAGTCTTAGGTCCTTTTTAGAGTCTCATTTGCAGCCTCATTTAGTGTCGGCAGGGTCTTCGGCTGAAGGAACGTTTACGGGGTACTATGAACCGATTTTACGAGGATCTCGCACCAAAAAAGGGATTTATCAAACACCTCTTTATCGCTTACCGGGAAAATCAGTAAATTATAAAATTCCTCGCTCTCAAATTGTCAAAGGCGCCTTAAAAGGCAAAGGACTTGAACTTGTCTGGGTTGATGATCCGGCGGCGGCATTTTTTATTCAGATTCAAGGGTCTGGTCGTGTTCGTTTGGATAGTGGCGGTGAAGTGCGTTTAGGTTATGCTGGTCAAAATGGGTATCCTTATTTTGCGATTGGTAAAGAATTACTTGATCGTGGTGCCTTAAAAGAAGGTCAGGTGAATATGCATACAATTCGCCAGTGGTTAAAAGAGCATCCGAAACAAGCAGAGTCAGTGATGTCAAAAAATCAATCTTATGTTTTCTTTAAGGAAACATCAGGCCCCGGCCCCATTGGAAGCCACGGTGTGCCGTTGACACCAAAACGCAGTATGGCTGTAGATCGACAATTTATTTCTCTTGGTTCACCTGTTTGGATAGATGCACAAGCGCCTCAAGCAGGCCATCCAAGGCTGCAACGTCTAATGATGGCACAAGACACAGGCGGCGCGATTAAAGGCGCTGTACGCGGCGATTTCTTTTGGGGGCATGGGGTGGAAGCAGCCACAGCCGCAGGTTTGATGAATTCGAAAGGACAGCTTTATCTTTTGCTTCCTAAATAACCTTAGTTCGATATAAGAATTGTAGAAAATGTATAAAAACAAAGAAATCCGTCATCACGAGGCGGGGATCCATGTATTTTCTGGATCGCCGCACTGCACTTTGTTTCGTTCGCGATGACGCGGGTTTTCTGATCTTTCATGACTTTGTACGTCGAATTCACGTTAAATAGCACAAGTGTTACATCCTGATGCGCCCTTTTAAAGGGCCTTCAGGACGTTCCCTTAAATAATTGTAAAGTTCTGTGATAACGCGATTTTCGCTAAGGGCGGTAGGGTATCGATAATAAATATCCATTGGATGAGTCAGGATATCTGGTAAAATAGGAATAAGAGGTACACGACTTATTTTAGCCGCCGCATGGGAAATGGGGCCAATGCCAAGGCCATTTTCTACTGCCCGTAAGATGCCTAGATAAGACCCAACAGTGGTGAGTTTTTTCCACGAATTAATATGTAAAAGATGCCAATTGAGAGAGGTGTGTCGAATTAAAAGGCTGCTTGGAAAAGAAAAAAGTTCATGATTTTCAAAGTCGGAAATTTTTTCAGGAAGACCTGATTTTTGAATATAGTCTCTCGTCGCGTATAAACCCATATCGTGGGTGGTAAGATATTTATACTCAATACCTTCTTCTTTTTGCGAAAAAGGGCGAATGTCAATATCTGATTCGCCTAAAGTTAAATCAGGTGTTTCGTCTACAGCTTTAAATGAGAAAGAAATTTGTGGGTAAAGCTTCATGAACTCAGCTATGTCATCAAAAAGCCATAAAGCAACAATCGAAATAGTGGATGTAATATTAAAATGCCCTTCCATTTGTTGGGCAAGCTGATCTAATTCTTTAACAGAAATGTCATATTGTGAAAGAAGACGTTTTACTGCAGGTAGAAAATGTTCTCCTTTTTTGTTCAAAATCATCCGTTGTGAGACTACTGTAAATAAGTCGTGGCCTATTTCTTCTTCCAACCCATTAATCAAACGACTGATGGAAGGGGGACTTATTTCCATTTTATTAGCCGCTTTTTTAACAGTTCCTAAGGTTGCTGTGTGATAAAAGGCAAGTAGTTTATCCCAATTCATAATGAATCCAGTTTAAAATGATCTAAGAATTATCTTATTCACTATTCTTATTTTTTACAAGATTTGTACAAAATAAAAAACCTATAAAAATAAATGTATAGGTTTTTAAAAGATGCTTATGCAGCAGAAAAGTATTTCTATTTTTTGTTTGAAAACACTGGGCATTCAACGGGGCTAATAGCCTTATTTTCAATGAAAATTTCTTCCATCTTTTTTTCCTTTTTTTGTTTGTAATCACTATACAATATTTAGAGGATAATAGCTTATCTATCAAGAGGGAAAATATAAATCAAATTACCCTTTTAAGGACCATGAGACACAAGACTCTATTTCTTTGAAAATATTGGGCATTCAGTAGGATGAATAGCTTTATTTTTGATGAAAATTTCTTGCATAGATTCTTCCTTAGTTTTGTTCGTTTCCTCTACTCCACCATTAGATGATCATTATTTATCTATCAAGAGAGAAAACTTGGATCAAATTATCCTTTTTCATTAAAAAATCATAGTTGCTATGAAAAGATGGAATGCCAGACGTTTTTCCATTGCAAATTACAACTGATGCAATTACATAAAACAACACAATGATAATTATTATTACTATGTGATTGTTATATCTACCTATGTAACCAAAGGAATGCGCCTATGTCAGATTTTTATAGCAATGAATTTATTGAAAAAATAAATCTATTTTGTTCAAAAAACAATACAACTCAGCCAATTTTCTCTTACGATCTTAATCGGACTCATAATAACAACGTCGTTCTTTTGCAAAAAGAAACAGGTTTTACCCTATCTCTGAAAATGGAACTTCAGGATGAGACATTACTTATCACTAATTTTGGTTTCGTGGATAACAAACAACTAGAAGCTAAAAGTTTAGCCATCTACGATGCGGCAACGATAGAAATGATGATGCAAGGGCTCGATATTTTGTTTCATATGGGCGAAGATCTGGATGTTGATGGCGTCAAACTTGTTTTAGATAAAGAAGAAGTAGCCTGTTTGTCTTCTTTTACCTGTTTTTTTCATTTACTTCCATATCAAGGTCACAAAGTTGCGATGTTATTACCATTGGGGCAAGCGGCGTATGATAATTTTGTTCACAAAACAGAGCATATTCACACCAAAATTCAGCATGCTTTATGGCAACGTCAAAAAGAAGATCAATTTCTTAAAAACTATTTGCAAAAGCGTCAAACAAATCAGCTTTTTTTAATGAATACTCCTGAGCCAGAAGACTGTTCCGTTTTTGTTGGTGAGAACATTCTTGCTTTTCCTTGCAAAAACTCTAAAGAAAAACACATTTAAGGTTAATTAGTGAAGAGTACAAATATCATGAGCAATAGAACTTGCAATACTAAAGATTTATATATTGCCAAAAAATTACGCGAACGTCGTATTGAGATGGGGTTGCCGCAAAAAGATTTAGCTGCTGCATTGAAAGTGAGCTCGCAGCAAATACATAAATATGAACGAGGTATCGACCGTGTTCCGGCCAGTCGTCTTGATGATTTATCAACACTATTATCTGTCCCTCTTACTTTATTTTATGAAGCCATTGAAGATAAAGCATTATCAACTGAATTTATGATGAATTGCGCCCATTTGCAGGCAAGAAAAGTTAGCTTAAAGTTTTTTCAGTTCAAGGCGACGTTAACAGATATGGATACCCAAGAAGATTACGAGATAGAGATTTCTTAACTTTTTCCTTATAACTTAACTTATGGATGTATTGAGTAAAGTGATTTTTTTGTGACAAGTAAAAAGCCAGATGATGATCTAGATGATTGGAAAACCTATATTAATGAAGTGAATCCACTATCCAATGATGATAAACGAACGCGTTTCTTTAAAAAACCTATACGTGTGGATCGGGATCATATTCACCAGCAACGCCGTCTTGAATATTATGATGCCAAGCGTCAACAACTGCTCATAAGATCTTTTTCTGAAGATACTCATAAAATGATGCGTATATCGAAAGTGGTGATTGAAACGCGTGTGGATTTACACGGCCTTACAAAAGATCAGGCGCAACAGCAATTGCAGTTTTTTTTGATGAATGCCCAAATTCAGGGTAAGAATTGGGTGTTGGTGATTACAGGGAAAGGTCGCCCAGAAATTAGCCTTACTTTACAAAAACTTGTTCCTGGATGGTTGGATAGTTTACCATATGTTTCAGGGTATGCGCCGGCAAAACAAAATCATGGGGGCGCGGGTGCTCTGTACGTCAGGCTTAAAAAATTAAAAGATTAAGATCCTTATTTTTGATTTACGGCCAGGGGCTTTACCTTAGCTAGACTTTTTATATGTTCTACAACATGGCGGCAAAGAACCGGTAAGTGACCAGAATAAAAATGGTCTGCATCTGGCACTAAGCGATAATCGATTTTAATGCCCCGTTGTTGTTGAAGTTTTTCTGCAAGTTTACCCACATATGTATGGGGAACAATATCATCCTTAGCGCCTTGAATAATCATTCCTGGTACAGGACAAGGAGCCAAAAAGCTAAAGTCATAACGGTCGGCAGAAGGACTGACGGCAATAAAGCTATCAAGTTCTGGGCGGCGCATTAATAGTTGCATGGCAACCCAGGCGCCAAAAGAAAATCCTGCAACAACGCACTTTTCAGCATGAATATTAACTGATTGAAGCCAGTCAAGGGCTGAAGCTGCATCGTTAAGTTCCCCTTCGCCATAATCATAACTACCTTCTGACCGACCAACCCCCCGAAAATTAAATCGCAAAGTATTAAAACCCTGTTCAGAAAGGGTACGATAGAGTGCATAAACGACCTTATTATTCATCGTACCACCAAATTGTGGGTGTGGATGTAATATTAGTGCAATAGGTGCTTGATCGTTTATTGTTTGGTGATAGCGACCTTCAAGACGACCAGCTGCGCCATTGAAAATTATTTCGGCCATGGGTTCCCCTCTTTAAAGCTGACAAAAAAAGTCAGAATGCAAAGATCTAAATAGTAGTTTAGGTAGAAATAATACTTGATCATTCTAGTCAGAATAGCTATTTTCAACATAACACTGAAAAGAATCAAGCATAACTAACTTCCTCCTTGTTAAGATTGAGTCTATCACGGGTTTTTAATTATGTGAACTATATTTAAGACTATTGAAAAATAACATTAAATATAGTGGCGGAAGAGAGTATTTGGGGAATGAGATGAAGGTAAGTACAAAAGCACGATATGCTGTGATGGCTATGGCTGATTTGGCAAACCATGGGACTGATCAACACGTTTCATTGTCTGAAATTGCAATGCGCCAAGAGTTACCTCTTCCCTATTTAGAACAATTATTCAATAAACTTAAAAAAAGTGGGATGGTCAAAAGTAGTCGTGGTTCAAACGGGGGATATTTGCTGAACCATCCGGCCACAGAAATACGCATTATTGATGTAATGCAAGCCGTTGAAACACCTGTTAAAGCAACGCGATGTGAAAACCATTCTCCCAAAGGATGTCGTCAAGGTGGTGGTCGGTGTTTAACTCACGATTTATGGGAAGAATTGGGGGATGTTATTCGTTTGTTTTTGGCCAAAGTAACGTTAGCTGACGTATGTGAACGTCGCGTTTTAGGGTTAGGG
This sequence comes from Candidatus Odyssella sp., assembly GCA_020718185.1. Taxonomy (GTDB): domain Bacteria; phylum Pseudomonadota; class Alphaproteobacteria; order Paracaedibacterales; family Paracaedibacteraceae; genus Paracaedibacter_A. Next base: position 14,710 of record DYSP01000012.1, read on the forward strand.
AAATTTAATTTTCATGAGCCAAGGATGTATTCCTTATGAACCAATCCAAAGCGATGACCAGCATTTACTTTGATTATAATGCAACCACGCCACTTCATCCAATGGCAAAAAATGCCATGATTGAGGTAATGAATATTTGTGGAAATGCGTCATCGATTCACAAACATGGTCGAGAGGTGCGTCAATATATAGAGTCAGCTCGGCTGCATGTGGCAGCCTATTTTAACGTAACGCCAGCGCAAGTTGTTTTTACAAGTGGCGCTACAGAAGCAAATAATTTGGTGATAAAAGGTTTTACTGGCCAAGTGATTGTTTCGGCAATTGAACATGATTCAGTTTTAAAAGCACGAGATGATTTAATTATTTGTCCGGTGACTTCAGATGGCATCATTGATTTAGTGACATTAGAAGACTTATTACACCAAGTATCAAAGCCTTGTTTAGTATCTATTATGGCAGCCAATAATGAAACCGGCGTCTTACAGCCTCTTGAAGCAATTGCTGAGATGTGTCAACGCTATCAGGTTTTGACTCATACAGATGCTGTACAAGTGATTGGTAAGTGCAAAATTAATTGGCAACAATTAAAATTTGATTATATTTCTATTTCTGCACATAAAATGGGTGGTCCCCAAGGTATTGGCGCGCTGATTGTGAATCCTTCTTGGTCGTTACGTCCGCAGATGACTGGTGGTGGACAGGAAAGATATTTTCGTTCCGGCACAGAAAATGTTATTGGCATTGTTGGGTTTGGCGCTGCGATCCGGCATTGTCAAATGAATGATTGGGCGCCAATTGTCCAATTAAAAAATGAATTAGAAAATTATATGATCACCACTTTTCCAAAAGTGACTATTTTTGGTATAAACGTACCTCGTACCCCAAATACGATCAATCTGACAATGCCAGGTGTGATGAATACGGTGCAAGTGATGCACTTTGATTTAAATAATGTGTCGTTGTCGGCAGGTTCGGCTTGTTCATCCGGAAAGGTAAAAACCTCCCATGTATTACAAGCAATGGGTATTGATAAAACAGAAATTGAAACAAGCATTCGATTAAGCTTAGATCTTCAAACAACAACTGCAGAAATTCAGCATTTTATTCACATTTGGAAAGATTTATACGACCGCACGCATGGCGGAGTAGAAAACAGGAGTATTAGGCAATGACCCAAAAGTGCCAAACAATAATAGAAACATCTTCACCACAAATTTATTTGGATTATCAATCTACAACACCTTGTGATCCACGTGTTGTTGAAAAAATGTTGCCTTATTTTACACAACATTTTGGCAATCCTCATTCTCGTAGTCATCCTGAAGGATGGTTCGCTGAAAATGCTATTGAAGAAGCACGTGAAGAAGTTGCACAGATCATTAATGCCGATCCACGGGAAGTTATTTTCACCAGCGGCGCGACTGAGTCAAATAATCTGGCGATTAAAGGTGTGGCGTATTTTTATAAAGATAAAAAAAATCATATTATTACGTCAGTAACGGAACACAAATGCGTCCTTGATACTTGTCGTCATTTGGAACAAGAAGGATTCGAAGTTACTTACCTGCCTGTTCAAACAAATGGATTGATTGATTTAAACGAGTTGAAAGCAGCTATTAAAGAATCCACACTTATTGTCTCGATTATGGCGGTAAACAATGAAATCGGGGTGATTCAGCCGTTGGCAGAGATTGGCAAAATTTGCCGTGAGCGCGATGTATTTTTTCACACTGATGCAGCACAAGCAGTTGGCAAGATCGTTTTAGATGTAGAGGCTATGAACATTGATTTAATGAGCATTTCTAGCCACAAGCTTTATGGACCCAAAGGAATAGGTGCTTTGTTTGTTCGTCGCAAACCACGTGTTCGTTTGCAAGCAATGATCAATGGGGGTGGGCAAGAGCGTGGTATGCGATCTGGAACCTTGCCGACACCTCTTTGTGTTGGTTTTGGTGAGGCATGTGCTATCGCAAAAGCTGAAATGGCAGAAGAAACAGCGCGTATTAAAAAATTGTCTGATCGTTTTTATGCTACAATTACTAACCGCCTTCCTGACGTTTATTTAAATGGAGACCTGGTCCAACGCATACCAGCAAATTTAAACTTAAGCTTTGCTTATGTGGAAGGAGAAGGGTTGATGATGGGAATTAAAGATTTATCTGTTTCTTCGGGGTCGGCCTGTACTTCATCGTCACTTGAACCATCTTATGTATTAAGAGCCATTGGTGTGGGCGAAGAATTAGCGCATACATCTATTCGCTTTGGTTTCGGTCGTTTTACAACCGATGAAGAAGTAGATATAGCGATTGAAAAAATAATAAAAGCTGTTGAAAAGCTTAGAGAGATGAGCCCACTTTGGGAAATGGCTCAAGAAGGCATTGATATTTCATCAATCCAATGGGCAGCTCATTAAGTAGGTATTGAGTATCAATAATTAGGGAGAGATTAACATGGCTTATAATGATAAAGTACTTGATCACAACGAAAATCCACGCAATGTCGGTGCCTTTGATAAAACAGATTTATCTGTTGGTACGGGATTAGTTGGGGCACCTGCTTGTGGAGACGTGATGAAATTGCAAATTAAGGTTAATGCGGCTGGCATTATTGAAGATGCAAAGTTCAAAACCTTTGGATGCGGTGCTGCTATTGCTTCAAGTTCATTGGTGACTGAATGGGTACGTGGCAAATCTTTGGATCAAGCGCATTTGATTAAGAATTCTGAAATTGCCCAACATTTAGCTTTGCCACCGGTAAAAATTCACTGCTCAATTTTAGCAGAAGATGCTATTAAAGCAGCAATTGAAGACTATAAGCAAAAAAATGCGCCAGTAAAAATTGCTTAGGAAAGAAAATAAGGAATTTGATGATGCGTACAGCGCCCCTACAAGTGACTCCAGCAGCTTTAGAGCGGCTACAGATGCTATTGGATCAACGTGGTAAATCATCTGCGGGCATTCGAATTGGTATTCGCACAAAAGGGTGTTCGGGGCTATCTTATACTTTGGAATATGCAGATGAAAAAAGTACCTTTGATGAAGTTGTAGATGTTGAAGGAATTACATTATTAATTGACCCAAAAGCCATTATGTTTATTTTAGGCACGGAAATGGATTATGTTGAAGAGCAAATGCAGTCCGGATTTGTCTTTAAAAATCCTAATGAAAAAGGTCGTTGTGGGTGTGGAAAGTCATTTCATGTCTAATGCTTTTGCATTGTTAGGGTTACCCGTTCATTTTGACTTAAATGTTGACATGCTCGATCAACAGTATTTTGCTGCTCAAGCAACGGTGCATCCCGATGTATTTGTTGGTCGCAGTGATTTGGAAAAACGTATTGCAGCACAGCGGGCTGTTACCCTTAATGAAGCCTATCATCGCCTAAAAAATAGTCAAACAAGGGCGCAAGAATTTTTAAAAGCCAAAAATATACCAATTCCAGGTGCTGGCGGAACAACTATTCCCGCGTCAGCATTGTTAATGGAAGTTTTAGACTGGCGCGAACGCATCAATATGGGTGGGGATTTATCGTCTTTAGAGAAAGAACTAACGCAGCGCTTAACTCATTGCGTGGCGCAATTTGATAACGTTGCGGATGATAAATTGCCATATTGTTATTTGGAACTGACTTACATCCAAAAGACCTTGACTGAACTCACAATAAGTAGACAAAAATAATGTTAATTCAACTCCTTGAACCTGGCATGACTCCACCTCCTCATGCCGAAGAAAAAGAAATAGCCATTGGCATTGATTTAGGCACAACCCATTGTGTGGTTGCTTATTCAACGGAACACAAACCCACCGTGCTGTCGTTTGATAACGGGGAAAAATTATTGCCTTCTATTGTTGACTATACAGATTCAGTTCTTGTTGGACATAAAGAGGGTGCTGGTATTCGTTCAATTAAACGATTGATTGGTCGTCAAACCATTCCTGTTGACTTACAATTACATTATCCTCAAGCAGTTCTTTCAGATAAATCCATCAGGTTAAAAATAGGAAATCAAGAACTGACGCCAGTTGAAATTTCAGCAGAGATTTTAAAAGTTATTAAACAGAATGCAGAAGCTGCTTTAGGCAAATCTGTTCATAAGGCTGTGATTACGGTACCGGCTTATTTTGATGAAGCTGCTCGTCAAGAAACAAAGCAAGCGGCAAACTTAGCAGGGTTAGAGGTTTTACGACTTATTAATGAACCAACAGCTGCTGCTTTGGCTTATGGATTAGATAAACAAGTAGAAGGTGTTTATGCGATCTATGATTTAGGAGGCGGCACCTTTGATGTTTCAATTTTAAAGTTTACTCGAGGTGTATTTCAGGTGTTGGCAACAGGGGGCGATACATTGCTGGGAGGCGATGATGTTGACTATTTGATTCAGCAATCTTTGATAGAAACGAATCCAGCGCATGCAGCTTTCATAACACCATCTGTAGCCCGCAAGCTTAAAGAATTGATGGTTGATCAACCACAAGCGACTATTGAAGTGAATGACCAAACTCTTAGCTTAACGCAAGGCATGTTAAAAGAGCTGTGCCAACCTTTAATTCACAAAACGTTATCTATTTGCAAACAAGCCTTAACAGATGCAAACATCACCTTAGAAGCTTTGAAAGGTGTTATTTTAGTTGGAGGTTCCACGCGCCTTTTCACCGTTCGTCAATCCGTGGGTGATTTCTTTAAAACAATGCCCTTGACCGATATTAATCCAGATGAAGTTGTGGCACTGGGGGCAGCATTACAAGCAGAAGCTTTGACTCATGGATCTGAGACGCTACTGCTAGACATCACGCCATTATCTTTAGGTGTGGAAACAATGGGTAGATTAGTTGAGAAAATTATCGAACGAAATACACCTATTCCTGTCGCTATTGCCCAAGATTTTACTACGTATCAAGATGGTCAAACAGCGATGCAAATTCATGTAGTGCAAGGCGAGCGAGAATTTGTGTGCGATTGTCGATCCTTGGGGGAGTTTACGTTAACTGAGATTCCCTCAATGGTAGCGGGTGCAGCTAAAATTAGAGTCACATTTCAATTAGATGCTGATGGTTTGTTGACAGTTTCAGCAAAAGAAATGGCAACAGGTTTGATGCAACAAATTGAAATTAATCCAGCTTATGGCCTGGGTGATGCTGAAATGATTCAACATTTGCGCGACAATTTTGCAAATGGAACAGCGGATATAGAGCAACGTCTACTTGTAGAGGCAAAGGTTGAAGCTAATCAGATGATGATTCAGTTAAAGGCAGCCATTAGTGAAGATGGAGACCTATTAACAATGGCAAAACGAGAAGAAATAACGGCAGCGCTTTTATTACTTGAAAAAACAGTAGTATTTGACGATCGGAATGCGATAAAAGAGGGCATGCAGCAATTAGAAAATGCGAGTTTTTCGTTTGCGGAGCAACGCATTAATCGTAGTATTAGCCGAGCTCTTTCAGGCCAAAAAGTATCAAATTTAGGAGAATAAACAATGACAAAGATGACGTTTATCGTTCGCGATGGTGAAGCAATTGAAGTTGATGCACCGCTTGGCTTATCGGTTCTGGAAATTGCCCATCGTAATAAAATTGACTTAGAAGGTGCTTGTGAAGGTTCTCTTGCGTGTTCTACGTGTCATGTGGTGGTTGAACAAGCATGGTATGAGCTGCTCAACACGGCGACAGAAGATGAAGAAGATATGTTGGATCTTGCCTTTGGTTTAACACATACATCGCGTTTGGGATGTCAAATTATTATGACTGAGGAATTGGACGGTTTGGTTGTTCGTCTGCCAGCAGCAACACGCAATATGATGGTTTAGTAATGCGTTGGATAGATATTCACAATATTGCCATCGAACTTGAAGAAGCGCATCCTGATGTTGATATTTTACAAGTTCGATTTACAACTTTATGGCAATGGGTACAACAATTACCAGGTTTTGCAGATGAGCCAAACCGTTCGAATGAAAAAATTCTCGAAGCTATTCAAATGGCTTGGTTAGATGAACGCAGCTAATGATGCTGGAACAATGGCTGCAACAAATATTAGAGGGTTATACGGAATCTGAACTGACAGACGCTTATCAACAATTAAGTCATCGATATCGTCAACCCAATTATAAACCGGGATTTCAAAACGAAGTAGAAGTTAAAGCCTATGCCGCTGCTCGAATGCCAGCGACAGTTGCCGCAGTCGTGCGAACTCTTAAAGAATTACCACATACTTTTTCACCAACCACGGTTCTTGACCTTGGTGCCGGAACGGGTGCGGCGAGTTTAGGAGTATTACAGCATTTCTCGTCTATTAAAAGTCTTACTTTGGTTGAACAAGATGGGCGGGCACTTGCTTGTGCAAAAGAGTTAATCCAGTTTCTTAAAGAAGACATTCAACTCAAGTTTACTCAACAAAATCTTTGCGATTATGCCGATGATAAACCTATTGATTTAGCTATTTTATCCTATGTATTGAATGAATTACCTAGCGCAGAACAACAAGAAATTATCGAAAAGTTGATGGCGAATCAAAGTCGTTATATCCTTATTTTGATGCCAGGGACACCCGTGTGTTTTCAACAATTATTAATATTGCGCAAAATAGCTATTGAAGTGGGATACTTTGTGGCGGCACCTTGTCCTCATCAACAGGCCTGTCCTATGGCAACAGCATCAACTGACTGGTGCCATTTTAAAGCACGATTACCTCGAACACGCACTCATCGATTATTTAAAGAGGCGACTCTTAATTTTGAAGATGAAAAATTTTGTTATCTGCTGCTGTCCAAAGATGCTATATCAACAAATGCTGCGCGTATCGTCAAAAACCCGCTTCATCGTTCCGGGCATTCCCTTTTTGACGTTTGTGATAATGGCGAATTAAAACGAATAATCATTGGTCGCAAACATAAATCCTTATACAAAAAAGCGGTAAAACTTTCATGGGGCGACATTTTTTAAATTTGGTTTAAATCATTTGAATATCTTTAAAATACTCTTGGTGAAAATTTACTAATTGTAAACTTCTTCTCTTTAAAATGTAAATACGCGCATCTCTAATCGGGTATTTTCATAATGATTAAAAAAATATATTCTCTAAGGTTTAGTATTGTTTGTGCTGGGTTTTTGTGGAGTGCTCCCCGTGGTACATGCAATGCCAGGTTGTGAAACATTTTGTCAACCAAATACTTGTCGCTCTTCACCAGATCTGGCCTCTATTTGCTTTGAAACGTGTTCTGAGGCTAAAGCTTGTCAAATGGCTGCATTCAGCGAATTTCGCAGGCTTCACGAGATCCACAATCGGTCAAATCGAGGACAAAAACCACGTAAAGATAGAGATGGCATCAAGCGAGAGAGAGAGTCAAAATCGACAGAATCCCAATCTGATACTTCTTCTTTAACCTCAGAATTACCGACTGTATCGTTACCCAGTGAATCTCCATTGCCTATTAATAATGAACCATCTGTAACAGAAACACCCACACTAAATGAACCAATTGTATCAACAGAGACATCTCAGTCGTCATTAATACCACCGCCTCCGCCGCCATCTGACTTACCTGCTATAGGAAAGCCACTTGTGAATGTTGGTGAAGGGGGCGGAGATTTATTAACTCAACTAAACAATAAAAGAGGTGAGCTGAAAAAACCTGCCGAGATAACTGATCCAAAATCTACTCCGCAAGGAGAGAACGAGGCAACAGCTGGGAAAAATAATATGCTCGAGGCGCTAAGAAAAGCGATGAAAGATCGTCGAGGACATATAGATCCCGATGATACTGATGCTTCTAAAGATAATAATTCTCCGTCTAGTGATGATTGGGGGGATGATTAAATGCTTTAAAACGAATACAGCATAATCCTACATGACTATGCTGTATTCGGTATGAAAGGTACGTTACATTCGATCGTCACGCGAATGCACATAAGAGATAACTTTTTTAACACCATCAATATGGCGCACGACTTCAGTCACTTCGTTTAATTCTGCTTGATTTTGGGCAATACCCATTAAATAAACATTTCCTTCAACTGTTTTAATACTGTAATTGACGGACTGAATGTTTTGGTGAAATAACAACTGTGTTTTAATCTGTGTAGTGAGCCAGGTATCCTTGGCGTATAGCCCAAAAGAAGCTTCTTTAGCAACTGTCATATTGTCAATAACGCGCTTCACACCTTTCGTATCCCACGAAATTTTGATGGTTTGTAAATGCATTTCATTTGTGTCTACGTTTCCGGTCAATAAAACTTCTTTATTTTGAACGGTCACATTAACGTGATGATAAAGATCAGGATTTTCTTGATAAAGGGCAACTTTAATTTTTGTAGAAATTTGAGAATCTGTAATGTTACCAGAAACACCTTTTTCTTGAACAATCGAACTGCCCACAGCAGCTGCACCACCAATAATAGCAGGGGCACACGCAGATAAGCTTAATGCGACTGAAAGCGTAGATATTAAAGCCAGATAATTTTTTGTCATATTGAGTTTCCTTAGGTAAAAGGCTTTTGCACTAGAAATAACGTTTAATTTCTTGTTTGCCAAGCATTTTTCAAATGTTTAGGTAACGTTGATGGAGTGAGTAAAATAACGTCAAATCGAATTTCTGTCGGTTGCCAGGATAATCGAGAAAGATAAGCCATTAAGGTTCTTTCAATCCGCAAGCGTTGTTGGAGAGAGATCGACTCAGCCGCTAGTCGTAATGTTTGACGTAATTTAATTTCAACGGCAATCAAGCGTTGCCCCTTTCGAACAATCAAATCAATTTCGCCATGATGGTTGCGATAACGACGTTCTAAGATGCAATATCCCTTTAGTTGTAGCCAAAATTTGGCAACAGCTTCGGCTATAAGTCCACGCTTATAGTTATTTTTAAAGATCAGTTTGTTTGCCATCTTTCACCCATAAAGCTCGTTGATATACTTGTTTACGTGAAAGATCAAATGTTTGTGCAACGATCTGACTTGCTTCTTTTAAAGAATGATCTTGCATCAACCGTGTTAAGGCAGCATCGATTTCTATATTGTCTACCACTTGTTTTTTAGGTGGAGAGAGAACGATCACAAACTCTCCCTTAATGGAAGGTTGTTTGGAAAAATGTTGAATAACGTCAGCATAACTTCCAAAAATAACTTCTTCAAATCGCTTTGTGATTTCTCTCACCGCAGCAATATCACGGTTGGGGAAACTATTTTGCATGGCACTGACACTTTCCAACAGGCGTTGTGGTGCTTCAAAAAATACAAGTGTTGCAGGAATTAATTTTAGGCCATCAAAATCCTTTGCTTGCGCAAATCCACAAAACATGAATCGATCACTTGGCATGCCTGAAAGCACAAGACCCGCTAAAACTGCTGAAGCCCCTGGGATAGTGGTGAGGGGCAGATGATTGTCATAACAAGCGCGTACTAACTTATAGCCAGGGTCGGAAATAAGGGGCATCCCGGCATCGGAAATAAGGGCAATAATTTTGTTTTCTTGCAAAGCTTGAATGATTTTGGGGCGTATTTTATCTCCATTATGATCATGATAAGACCACAGTGGTTTATTTATACCAAATGTTTGAAGAAGTTTCAGGCTAGTGCGTGTATCTTCACAACAAATAATATCCGCTTTTGAAAGAACAGAAAGGGCGCGTAATGTAATATCCCCCCTATTGCCAATAGGAGTAGCGACAATATAAAGCCCAGGAGTCACCGCAGGCAGAAAATCTGGTAGATCAAGCATGGGAGTAACTTTTTAATAAACTCATGAACATTCATATTTTTTGGAAAATGTACTGACTTTATCCATGATTTCTTTATTTTTTGGAAAATCATCTTTTATTTTTTTCAAGACAGTACATGCATTTTCCTTATCTTTTGCTACGCCCAAGCATTCGCTTAATCCAAGTAAAGCTTGAGCACCTTCTTCACCTTTACTATTTTCTTTATAAGCTTTGGCAAAATTGGTTTTTGCTGCTTGTGTTTTTTTCTGATGAAGTTGCGCTTGAGCAAGGCGAAGAGTAGCAGATGTTGCTTCTTTACTTTTTGGATAGGTTTTTAAATATTCTGTAAATGCTTCTTCTGCTTCGGCATATTGTTTCTTATTTAATAATCCTTTTGCTTGATTAAATGCTTCTGCAGGGCTTCCTGAATCAAGAACAGATGTTGATTCTTTTTCTGCTTTTTCAGTGGCTTTTTCACGGACTTCTTCAGTTTTAAGTTTAGCTGCTTCTTTTTTAGATTCTTTTGGTTTTGTAGGCGGTGTCAAACTTTTTAAGACTTCGTCAACGTCTACATCTCCATCACTACCATCTGCCGGTGGGCTAAAAGGGGAATCATCAATGGCTTGTTTCGAAAGAGAATTTTTTTCATTTTCTGCAAGAGCCGCACTATTTGCCTCTCGACCTTTTTGGTTTAGTTGATGCTCTAACATTTCTATTCTACCGGTAAGTATTTTGTTAGCTGTAATAAGGTGCTCTACTTCTTCTTTTGTTGCAAGCTCATCTCCCATCGCGTTTTCCCCTTTAATCCGTTTTTCAAGGTCATCGACACGAGCACTGATATCGCCAATAGAGGCTTCACTATTGGCACGAGATGGGATGGTTGTCATTGAGGTATATAATAAAGTGGCCAAAGCAATTTGTTTCAACATGGTCGTTATACTCTTCTTTTATTTAACTTACTTGTATCTAAACGAAATTCTATCAAAAAGTCTATATTTCTTAAAGGCGCTGCTCTAAAAGCTTAATACGAAGTTCATCTTCATTGCTAATTTCTTGGTAATAGCTTTGTTTATTTTTTAACCATAACCATTCAAATTTTGCAGCTAATTGTAAGGCTGTTATTAATGTTGGATGGTTTAGCTGTGATTTATCAAAAACAATTTTTCGGGTTTCAAAATGACTTAAATAAACGTTCGAAATTTCTTTAAGCGTTGTTATAGAATTAATTGAAACTGCTCCTCCTAAAACTAACTCTTGGTCAAATTGTTGGCATGTGATGGCCACATCAATTACTTTTTGAGTCATCATAGAGGATTCAATTTCACTACGCGGAAAATTCATGGAAGCAGCAAAGTCTACCCGTCCAAAAACAATGCCATCAAGACCTAACTTATGTGATTCTTCAATTAATTCTTGTTGAAGAGTGTAGGCTTGAGCCGTTTCTATATTAAAATAGAACTTGGTCTCATGCCCTTGACTTTTTGGAAATACTTTTTCACAAGATTGTGCATATTTTTTTAAAGCGTACGTTGATTCAATCATCGGAACAATAATGGCAGAAGCACCTAATTGTCGAGCGGTAGTAAGTTCGGTCATACCTTCACAACCACTGATTTTTATTACCAAATTAAGGCCAGCTTTATAGCCTATTTCAATAAGCCTCAATAGATCTTCAAAACGCGTACCTTCGGCTTCGAATTCAGCACGGATATGGGTAAATCCGTAGGCATCGCGGCCTTGCTTTAAAAGATTAAACATATCTTTTTCAAAAAAATTCATGAGTGGATACTCATTAACTTATTTGTCAACCAATTTTCTAAAAGAGAAGGAGAGTGAAACTGTGCTTCAACCGAAAAAACATCAATCAAGTGATGTAAGTGCCGTGGAATTTTAACAACATCTTTTTCGGTCGTAATGAGGCGTGCGTGTTGTTGTTGAGCCATGTCGATCAACTTTTGAATTGCTGGTTCATCATAAAAATGATGATCAGGAAAAGAAATTGTTTGAGCGAGAGAAAAGCCATTTTGACGAAGCGATTTAAAAAACTTCTCAGGGCGACCAATAGCTGCAAAAGCAATATAAAGTAAAGTCGTTGGTCGCTGTTTGGAGGCAAGAGTTACTTCAAAAAGAGGTTTGCTTTCCGGGTTATCTATTGTTCCATAATGTAAGAGTGCATCGGCTCTTGCCACCGCGTCTTTTACAGGTTCACGTAAAGGGCCAGCGGGCATGACATAGCCATTGCCAAATCCTTGAGATCCATCGATCACTAGCAGATTTATATCTTTATACAAGGAAGGGTTTTGAAACCCATCATCCATTAATAAAATATCGGCACCTGCTTGAATAGCTAGTGTTGCTGTTTTAATACGGTCAGAATAAACCCAAGTTGGTACAACTTTGGCAAGTAATAAAGGTTCATCGCCAACAAGAACGGCCGAATGCTGTTCCAATACTTGGAGGGGCTCTTTAAGGTTTCCACCAAAACCGCGGCTTAGAATATGAGGGGTAAAACCACGCTGTTGCAATAATTTGGCAAGTGCAATAACAATGGGTGTTTTGCCTGCACCGCCAATGGTGACATTGCCAACGCAAATAACAGGCACTGATGCGTGGTGAGGTGTGGTTTGGCGATGGCGATATCGAGAAATGGCTGTAACAAGTGCTCCAAAAGGGCGAAGTACTGTCGCAATGATGGACGTAGGATTATTCCAAAACGAAGGAGAAGTCTGCCACCATGTCACGGTAAGTAACTCAGTATGTCTCCAGCTAAAGTGGATAGTTCTTGCTGTTGCTGGTTGATAATTTCTTGCCCGCGCAAGGCAAGTTTTTGACTTTTCTCAGGATTGGCGAGGAAGTATGCTAATTTTTCTTGTAAACCATCAACACTTGGAACTTGAATGAGGGCTGTATTAAGAGCTTGATTGACATCGATGAAATTCGCTGTATGAGGCCCTACAATCACAGCGCAGCCAAGTTTGAAAGCTTCAATCGGATTATGTCCGCCAATAGGGACAAAAGATCCACCCACAAAACATATTTTTGCGAGGCTATAGACAAGTCCCAAATCACCAATAGTATCAACCATCCAAATGTCTGTTTTTTGGCGTGGATACATATTTTCACTGTGGCGTAATGTTGTTAAACCAGTATGGGTAATTTTTTCAGCAATGCTGGCTGCTCTTTCTGGATGACGAGGAGCTAAAATAGTCAAAAGATTAGAGAATTGTTTCTTAAGCGCTATATGAGTGGCAATGATAATTTCTTCTTCACCAGGATGAGTACTAATAGCAGCCCAAACTACGCGTTTTTCACAGATGTTTTGTAGACGGATGAGCTCATCTTGTTGATAACCAAGAGTATCTGCGGTAAATTTTAAATTACAGCTTAAAATAATTTTTCTGGCACCTAGGTGTTTTAAATAAGTTGCTACTTGTTCACTGGGGGTAAAACAAATATCAAATAAATTAAGAATTTTCTTAATTGTCTTTGGAATACGCTTCCAATGAGTAAAGCTTCGCGTTGACATACGCGCATTAAGTAATAATAAGGGAATTTGGCGTTTTTTAACGCCATTTAAAATATTTGGCCAAAATTCTGATTCAATAAAAATAACCAAATTAGGTTGCCAGTGAGTTAAAAATCGATCAATCCATTTGGGAACATCTAATGGAATAAATTGATGAATACACTGTTTTGGCAAATGTTTAGCTAAAAGATTTGCTGATGTGATTGTTCCCGTTGTCACTAAAATGTTAAGTGTGGGTTGGCGTTCAAGTAATTGATCAATTAGTTTTAAAATGGAAATTGATTCACCCACACTTGCTCCGTGGAACCACACTACCTTGCCAGAAGGGCGTGAAAAAGACGCACCACCAAAGCGTTCATACAAACGAGCAGGGTCTTCTTTTCCGCGCTTGAGACGTTGCTTTAAGTGATATTTTAAAACAGGGGTTAATGTTTGCATTAACCAGCGGTATATACTCAAATAACTTGAAGATTTAAACATATTGATCAAGATAATGTCAGGTTAAGCGTTTGCTGTAATTCTTTCCACTCACGAATTCCCATACCCACTTGTTCACGTGTAATTTGTTGGCCAGCAATAAGAGCCTTTACTGCTGTCATTGCTTTTTGTGAAAGAGTGACAGCACCGCAACGATAATTCATGAAAGCATCATAAGTTAAGGGAACCCATTTTTGTAGAACCGTTAGCATCGCTTCAGCATATACACGAATTTCATATTGAGCATGTGGATCGGCGCGTAGACTTAAAAAATGCATTAAATTATGCAAATCAATCTTCCAATACCACTGTGTATAATAATTAACAGGCAAATTCATGCGTGCTAATTCACGCGCAATTCCATCTTGCGTTGGGTCGAGAACTTGACCGCTTTGATCCAAATTTAATAATTCTTGATAATGATCATAAGCATGTAAGGCGTCAGCACGCAGTAAATCCAATATTCTTTGGGCTTTAGCAGGATCAAGTATTTCCCCACGTCCTTGATGATTAATCGTGGACTGAAGGGCCAAGTTTTCGGGGGAAGGAATGTAAAATTCTTTATCCATAATTGAATAACGAGCAGAGTATTCATTAACATTGGCAGTACGATGACGAATCCATTGACGAGCTATAAAAATAGGTAATTTTATGTGAAGTTTAATTTCGCACATTTCAAAAGGTGTAGAATGACGATGGCGCAAAAGATAGTTAATCAGGCCTTGATCTTCGCTGACTTTTTTTGTGCCTTTACCATAAGAAACGCGAGCAGCCTGCACCACGGCATTATCATCGCCCATATAATCTACCACACGAATAAATCCGTGATCAAGAACAGGGATCGGTTCATAGAGAATTTCTTCAAGCGCTGGCACGGTTGCTCGGCGTGTAGGCTGGGTGACAGCTTGAAGATCTTTAATTTCTTGAGTTTGAGAAGTATTAACGGCCACTATATTGATCCCTGTTACACTTTTTGTTGCCAATCCTATATCATCCTTTATGCAATTGGAAGCTTGGTTTTGCAATTTATGGTTTTGTTTTTACTTTTTTTATTCAAAAAAATGTGATTGAGGGGGAAAAGAGCAAAAAATTGATATTTATTTTGAGTATCCTCTTTCATTTTTGGGTAAAAACACCTATCTTATGTCTTGTCAGGTAACTCTGACTATGACGATAAACTGCTTATGAAATAAGCGTTGTGGACCCGGGGGCGGTACCCGGCGTCTCCACCATATATATATGGGGACGAAATAGGATCGACACGCGTAGTAAAGGTAAGACTTTCGTTCGGTATGGCTCCATCGTTATCGGGCTAAATATAGTAAATGGCAAAGTTAAACTTGCTAACAGCAACCATAAAGGTGCTGCAGGTTTTGTATTTAATACAACTCCTGCGGCTGCAGCCGCTTAATTTCTTAGCTATGCGGAAATAAAGTAGCTACAAGCTGGCGGTTTGGGGGCACCGGGCAACAGAAAGCCCCCACTGAATTAGGACTTTAGAAAGAATAAATAAATTATTTGTTCTTTCTAAGCCCCTTACGGAAAGGACTGCGTCTTGAGTAAAGTGACAAAAATTGATTACGAATTAATGGTTCAAGAATCGCTTCGCAATGTGATTAAAGATACATTGAGGATGGTGAGCAAGAATGGTCTACCGGGAACGCATCACTTTTATTTATCCTTTAAGACGAATTATCCCGGTGTCGATCTTCCAGATTTTTTGCGTGAAGAATATCCTGAAGAAATTACAATTGTTTTGCAGTATGAATTTTGGGATTTAGAAGTCGCTGAAGAAAGTTTTTGTGTGACATTGTGCTTTAATGACATTCATGAACGACTTAATGTACCATTTAATGCGATTGTTAGTTTTGTGGATCCTTCCGTGAAATTTGGTCTGCAATTTACCCCTGCAGAAATTGATGAAGATGCTATCAAAACATTGCCTATCGAAGAAAAGAAAAAATCAACCCGTAAATCAACAAAATCTGCTGTAGAAACAAAAACCGATACGACTATGTCTGATAATGTTGTGACATTAGATGCTTTTCGTAAAAAGTGATTTCGTTGTTAGATAATTATCATCAATTGATAGCAAGTTTAAGGAAAACTGCAGGTACCAGTCATAGACAAACACCACAACTGATGGCTGTGTCAAAGGCACAATCTATAGAAAATTTAGATATTTTGTTGTCTGAAGGCCATCGGCTATTTGGTGAAAATCGAGTCCAAGAAGCCTTACAAAAATGGCCGTTGTTAAAAGAAAAATATCCAGATTGTAAACTGCATTTGATTGGCCCATTACAGACTAATAAAGTGAACCAAGCCGTTCGTTTATTTGATGTGATTGAAACATTAGATCGCCCGTCTCTGGCTGTTGAATTGGCAAATATTTATCATAAGCTTCAAATTCGACGACCGCTTTTAATTCAAGTAAATACAGGTCGAGAACCTCAAAAGGCAGGTATTCTTCCTGAAGATTTTGAGAGTTTTTTACAAATGACACGAGCTTTAGAGTTGCCAATTGTCGGTTTAATGTGTGTTCCACCGATAAATGAGGAGCCTATTTCTCATTTCGCATACCTTCATTCGATGGCAAAAAAATATGAATTACCGTATTTAAGCATGGGGATGAGCTATGATTATAAAATAGCTATTGAGTATGAAACATCTTGGGTAAGAATAGGAACAGCTTTATTTGGTCAACGATAACCTTTCTTGTACAGTTAAGTAATGTTTATTCATCATGAATGAAAAAGCGAATTTCTATCAGTCGACCTTTGGGTTCTTTTTTTCGGTTGACTTCCGCAGGGAGAGCCTACTTGCTTTGTCGGTCAACCGAAAAAATCGCCTCAAATCTCGATGTTATAAATCCACATTTCCAATCACGAAGAGTATAAAATATAATCAATTGAAAAAATATAAAAGAATCCCAGGTTTGTCTCTTATTGAAACGGCTTTAACATTAGTGATTGCTGGCATTGTGATTAGCCTAACATTACCTATGCTAACTACAGCTCAGCGCTCTAACCGCCATCAAATTACTCAAACGCATCAGCATCAATTGATGCTGATCTTGGCAGGGTATGCCGTTAAACATGACAGACTTCCTATCCCTTCCACCCCGGATAAAAAGGGAAAATCAGTTGATCTTGAAAAAGATGATTTTCTCGCCTCAAAAGCCGTTGGCATTATTCCTTATAAAGAGTTGGGAATATCTGAAACAATGGCGCGTGATGGGCATGGTCATTGGTTTACGTATGCGGTCGTTCCTGATTTGCTAACAAATGACCTATCGGGAGATCTAATGGCTCCAAAAATAATGCCTAATCAATATTTTTGCCATCAAGTAGTCCCTAAAAAAATGTTAGAATTAAAGTCTCTTAGGGGTGATTCCTTGTTAAGAGAACAAAGCGCAACAACAGATTTTATTGCTGTGATACTGATTAGTCATGGATCTAAAGGAAGTGGTGCTTTTCATCCAACAAAAAATGAACACTTACCCGTTTCAAAAGATCATTTTTTGGAAGCAAAAAATTCTAATAATGAATTAGAATTTGTGGCGCGTACCAAAGATGATAATAATCACACTTTTGACCATGATATTTTTTGGGTAACGCGTAATAATTTGCTTGCTGTCTATGGTAAATGCCCGTGCCAACCTCTTCCTTATCAGAATGCGACAACTGTAATAAAAACATCATCATCTTCTAATTTGTTGTTCTAATAAGTAGTGAGGGCGCGTTATGGAGTTAATAATAATGACTATCGCTGAGAAAAAGAAAATTCTGCGGCAACAAATGCGCCAGCGCCGACAAGAATTTTATAAAATTGTAGATCATGATTATCTTTCGAAGCAGTTTCAAAGACATTTTTTTGAGCTTAATATTTTGACAAAAGAGAGTATTGTTGCAGGCTATCTGCCTAAAGGCGCGGAAGCGTCAATTTTGTCTTTAATGACTACACTTTGCCAACAAGCATATTCTGTAAGCGTGCCGGTTGTAACAGATTTGAATGCTGCACTTGAATTTCGAAGATGGAACCCTGATTTTCTATTACATTACGATCTTTTAGGAATTTCTTGTCCACCCGACTACTCGTTGACTTTAACGCCCACTATTTTGCTTGTACCGTTGATTGCTTTTGATGAAATGGGTGGGCGTTTGGGGCAAGGTGGGGGATTTTATGATGTAACTCTTCGTACGTTACGACAAAATTCTTCTATTCAAGTAGTGGGAATTGCTTATGAAATTCAAAAGGTCGATCATGTTCCTATGTCACCTAATGATGAAAAGTTAGACTATATTTTAACAGAGAGTAATATCTATCAAGTATAGTCACCTGCCATTAACAATTTTTTGAGGTGTAGCATTTGTATTTATGCTGGTGTCTTTTTCAAACAACTGATCAAGTTCATTAAGGAAATGATCATTAATTTTTTTCTGCATAGGGGATGATAAGTGGTTAGTAAATAAAGAATTTAAAGTTTGTACAACCTGGTTGGTAACATGCAGTGTTAATTCATCCATCACTTCACTGCGTAGGCGATCTAGTCGCGCATCTGCTTGAATGATGCGATTTTTCATAACACGCTCAAGTTCTGCTTTTGCTTGATGCTGAATTTCTTCAATTTGATGATGATTGCGTTTAAAAATTTCAGCAATTTCATGCTCAATCACTTCGCCATACTGTACTTCATGGCTGTGTTTTTCTTGCGCCTGTTTTAAGAATTGAAGCGCGCTTTCTACTGTTTTAGAAACACTTGAAATTTGTTCATCAAGCCCAGCTATTGATTTTTTATAACCGAATTTAAAAGCAATTGCTGTAAATCCTATAAAACAAAGAAGAAGAATAAAGCTGGCATCGATCATTGATTATCACCTATTTTTACAGTTCGAATAGCATTTGCAACATCGTTTGGAAGAGCGGCTATGTTTGTTATTTTATGAAAGAGAGTTTCTACCAAATCGGTTACTAAATCTTGAGATGTGGCTAAAATTTCTTGTTTTTGATGATCGAGCTTGTGAGAAAGTTCTGATAATTGCCCATGAAGGTTACGATCAAATTCTCGAATTGTTTCGTGTCGATGATGATTTAAGTCATGTACAGCTTGATGTAGTTGTTTGGCTGCTTCATGACGTGCATGACTTAGCTGTTGGTGGTTTTTTTGGTGGATGGATTCTGCGCCCTCTAAAAGCTTTTTTGCGGCCTCTGCTTGGTCTTCAAGTGTTTTGGCACGTTGATGGAGGCTGAGGCCAATACGGGGCGCAATGAATGTGCCCATAAAGACGCACAAGATACCAAAGCATACAACTAGCCAAAAAACCTGAGAGGCGTATGTGGAAAGTTCTAATTGTGGCATCCCATCTTCCTTTTTAACTAAATAAAATCAACATTGCTGTAACGAATGCCATCAAAGCAATAGATTCTGTTAAAGCAAATCCTAATAGTCCAACAGACATAACATCACTTTTCGCAGAAGGATTACGCGCAATAGATGTAATTAAGTTTGAAAAAATATTGCCAAGGCCAATACCAACACCTAAAAGCGCAATCATTGCCATACCGGCGCCAATCATCTTTGCAGCAGCTAAATCCATGTTCAGATCCTTTCTAAAATATTAATGTAAATTTATAGCATCATTTAAATATATGCACGTCAATACTGTAAATACGTAAGCTTGTAATAGAGCCACTAAAAATTCAAAAGCAATGACGGCAAAATTAACTGCAAATGGCAAAATTGCTAATGGAAACAAACTTGTTCCGGCTAGTAAGATCACAAATCCAGAAAAAATTTTTAACATCACATGACCCGCAACCATATTCGCAAAAAGGCGTACGGAAAGGCTTACAGGTCGAGTAAAATAGGACATAATTTCCACAGGTACGAGCAGTGGTGCAATATAAATGGGAGTACCTTCAGGGAAAAAAAGTCTAAAAAAATGGAATCCATGCTTATAAAAGCCTAAGAGAGTGACAGCAATAAAAATAATCATTGCCATAGCAAAGGTCACGATAATATGGCTTGTAAACGTAAATCCATAAGGAATCATGCCTAGAAAATTTCCCATCAGAACAAAAAGAAATATACTAAGAAGATAAGGAGTATAGCTTAAGCCTTTTTCACCGACATTCTCACGGATTAAATTTTGGATAAAATTATAAATTGTTTCACCGATGTGCTGAAGTCGATTGGGCACCAATTGTGAATGACGACTTGCAAGAGTCATGAACGTAATTGAGACTAATGTTGCCAGCAGCATAAACAAAGCAGAATTCGTAAACGAAAGATCAACACCCGCTATTTCAATAGGAATTAAAGGCTTGATCATAAATTGTTGGAGTGGATCAATCATCCGTAGATCTTTCTTCTGTAATGCTATCTAATTTTACCTTAGACTCTTTGTTGAGAACAAGCCTAAAAATGTTTAAAAATCCTGCTCCTGCACTTAAAAGAATAAAAATAATCATTCCCCATGGTTTTGTTTGGAAATAATGGTCAAAAGCATAACCAAGCAACACCCCCACAAATAGTCCAGAGATAAATTCTATCCCTACCCGTGCTGCGAGCTTAAACTCTTTTCTAGAGTCTTGGTCGAGGTTATTATCAGGCATATAGTGAGCTTAATGTAAAATCAAAATTGAATAACAAAGAGGCCATTGCATAATGAGATATTTTGAGCCCTTAACAGTATCAATGCGATCCTCAAATCCTCATTTACATGAAGTAAATTCCGGTTTTGCGGTTCTCTTGACACGTTAATCATCTCAAAATATCTCATTATGCAATGGCCTCAACAAAACAGATTCTTTTCGAAACCTAACACAAAATAAAATTTAGGTAAATTTTTATTAATGGTTTTTCTGGTTAAAATATTAAAAGGTTACACAAATTAAAGTGAGTGATTGAGAAAACATGAAACAATTAACAATTGAGGATTTTTATCCATATTTAAAAGGAGCCTCTTCTTCCGAAAATTCTCGCTTTTTAGCTACTGATAAATATCGAATTATATTTGAGCAGTTTTTATTGGGGCGTCGTTCCTGCCGTTCTTTTAATTTTGCAGCTTTTTTCTTTGGGGCAGCGTGGTTCTTTTTTAGACGGATGAATTTTTATGCGTTTATAATTATTCTTATTGATATTATTCTTTCAGCTATTTTGCATCTTAGCCATTATAACAAATACGTAATTATCGTTATTATTTTCTATAAAATGTTGATTGGTATTTTTGCTGATTTTCTCTATTTTAGATCAATCCGAAACCAAATCTTAAACAATCAGGAGCCCTCTATAGAATCTACTAATGCTAAAAATTCTGCTTTTTGGTTTGTTTTTGAATTTATTCTTGAGCTTATTTTTAGCTATATTTAATGTCTGCTCAATTTTACAAAATTTCTTTGACATCATGAATATTTTTTAGCAGATGAAATCGCATTTTGCGTAAAGCTCTTGCTTCTAGCTGACGCACTCGTTCTTTGCTAATGCTCATTACCCCACCTACGGCTTCTAAAGTCATAGGGCTTTCGGAAAGATGGCGCGAAAGAATAATTTGGCGTTCTCTAACAGTAAGTTTATGTAATGCTGATTGAACCCAGTGTTTGCGAACAGTCGTATCAAATAAGTCAAAAGCAACAGTTTCAGGATTTGGGCGAGTATCAGCGAGCGAGTCAATCCATTCTTCATTGCTGCCTTCACCCATTGAATTACTTAAAGATAAATCATGAGCGGCTAGACGATTTTCCATATCCTCAACATCGCGAATAGAGACGTGCAAATCATCAGCTATTTGTTTGCGATCTTGCGGCTGCATTGTTTCTGTTGTGACATTAAGAAGTTGGGCGCGCAGCCGACGTAAGTTGAAAAATAATTGTTTTTGAGCGGTGGTTGAGCCTGTGCGGACGATTGACCAATTACGTAAAACATAGTCTTGAATGCTAGAGCGAATCCACCACTTCGCATAGGTGGAAAAACGAACGCCGCGTTCGGGTTCAAACCGAGCAGCGGCTTGCATTAATCCGATATTTCCTTCTTGAATGAGATCACCCATTGGTAGGCCATAATGACGAAATCGCACAGCAGCTGAAACAACTAAACGAGAATAAGAGCGAATGATTTCATGAAGGGCTTTTTCATCGTGATTATCATGCCACGCTGTAGCTAATTCTAATTCGTATTCTCTACTCAAAATAGGCTCGCGCATGACTTCGCGTACATAGGTTAGGTCTGCTCTTTGAGTATCGTCATTCGAAAATATCGTCATGAATTCTCTTTCATCAGTCATATAGACGTTAGATTAGTATCTTACTTATCTTATCTAATTAGAATATCATAAAAGCAGTAAAGAAGAGGTTAAGGGAGAGAGAAATGTCAAAGTTAAGTGAAAATTTAAAAAAGAAGGATTTTTAAAAATTAAGGATGATTTTTAGATGAAAATACACCAAAATCACTTTTATACTCAATAAAATTGAAGGTTCGAGAATCGCCGTGATTATTCGCATCGGTACACGCTCAAGTCCGTTAGCATTAAAACAGACAGACTTATTTATTAAAAATCTTATTGCCAAAAATCTAGCACAAATAGAAGATTGCCAAATTATCCCTATAACAACAACGGGTGATGCCGTTCAAGATCGCCCGTTGGCAGAAATTGGAGGTAAGGGATTATTTGCTAAAGAAATAGAAAATGCATTGATAAATGGTCAAATTGACTGTGCTGTTCATTCTTTAAAAGATATGGAATCAACTTTACCTGCTGCACTAGAAATTGCTGCTGTCCTCCCTCGTGAATCGCCTTGGGATGTATGGATTAGCCGTGATAATATATCATTAGAAGATATACCTTCTGAGGCTATTGTTGGCAGTTGTGCGCCACGACGAATGGCTCAGCTACGTGCACTGCGACCTGATTTGACGATGAAGTCTATTCGAGGAAATGTTCAAACCAGATTAAATCATTTAGAAAATGGTACCTATGATGCGATTATTTTGGCAGATGCTGGTCTAACGCGGCTTGAGATTAGAGAAAAAATAACTGAACGGTTGCCTGTTAATTTAATGATACCAGCCGTCGGACAGGGTATTATTGCTATTGAATGTCGTCGAGATGACATGAAAATGAAAGGTCTTTTATCACAAGTTAATCATCTTGAAACGTATTATCGTAGTGTTGCTGAACGTGCACTAATGCGTGCATTGGGAGGGAATTGCCGTACACCTATTGCAGGGTTTGCATCACTTACTGATAAGGGATGTATTCATTTGCGAGGTGTTTTAGCTGATGAAACAGGAGTGCGTATGGTACGTTTTGAATCTACTGGCTCAGACCCCGTGCAATTAGGCGTAGAAATTGCTTATGAATTACAATCAAGATTATCTCGTTTATGTTCATCTTAGGCTTTGTTCTGAGATTTCGATTATTGCTGTGTGAAAAATTAAGATGATTTTTTTGGAAAAATGTTTCAGTATACGTCAAATTATCTCGATAAAATTGCAATAAGAGGCTTGTTAAGAAAGTTGAAAGAATAAGAGAATAGATAATGTCTTACATATTGTTGACACGGCCATTAGATGATACAATTGAGCTTGAAAACGCTTTACAACTTCCTGTTTTAAAAGCATCTTTACTTGACGTTGAATTGATTATTCCGGAAAATGAATTGGTTGCAGATGATTATAACAATTTAATTGTGACGTCAGCTAGGTCACTTAAAATTTTCCTCAATGTCAATGATTTTTTTAAAAAACCAATTTGGTGTGTCGGTGCTAAAACTGCACGTCTGGCAAAAGAACTGGGGTTTGAAATAATTTATGCGGCAGAAAATTCTGCGTTAGAATTATGCCAGCTAATTCTTTCTAAAACTTCTTCTCAAACAGAAAAGTTTCTACATATTTGTGGGGAATGCCTCCATTATGATATCACCAAAAAACTATGTGAAGCGGGATATCAGGCTGAAAAAATGGTTCTTTATAAAACGATACCTGTAGAGCGATTTGAAGCAGGTATATTAAATGCATTTTTAAATCATCATATTGTTATGATTCCCATTTTTTCTCATAAAACCGCTGAAATATTAGCAAATCTTGTACGTTATCACAAGCTTGAATCTTATCTTAAAAGTATTAAATTAGTTGTCTGTGCTCAACAAAATACGATTCCTTTACAGCAATTTAATTGGCAAGAAATTTTGGTAATGCCAGATTTATCTGTCTCTACATTATCAACACTATATCATCAGATTATAGCAAAAAGAGAAAGAACAATGTCACTTAAAACATTTTCGCCTTGGTTGATAATAACTGCATTGATAAGCATTTTTCTTTCACTAACAGCTAGTGTCTTAGGGGGGAAGTATC
The DNA here is from genome assembly GCA_020718185.1 of Candidatus Odyssella sp. Classification (GTDB taxonomy): domain Bacteria; phylum Pseudomonadota; class Alphaproteobacteria; order Paracaedibacterales; family Paracaedibacteraceae; genus Paracaedibacter_A. The sequence goes on from DYSP01000012.1 coordinate 38,758, forward strand.
TTCTTAAATCTTCGAAGTTGATCAATGTACAAGAAATTCAGGAAACTGTTAAAACATCTTTGCAAGCTGAAATAGTACAAAACACTACTAAAAATAATGTAACGATTAATGAATTGAAAACGCAAGTGACGTCATTAAACCAGCAGCTTGAGGCATTAAAAAAAATACAATCAAGCTCATCAGCACAAAACAGCACCAATCTTTACTTTAAAGCCTATGTGTTAGTGATTGATGTACAAGAACAATTAAATGTTGGTAACGTAGATCAAAGTACATGGCAAGAAATGACACAGTTGCTTCAGGATAGTAAAGTAAAATTACCAGAAAACTTATTGGATCTCAAAGAAATGCCTTTTGCAAAAAGAGAGTTATTGCAGCAATTGCAAAATGCTAATCAACTCAAGTTATCCCAAGTAGTTACTGAAAATGTATCCGAAAAATTGATTCCTAAATGGTTAAATAAGATCCTAAAACAAGTAGAAACATACATCGGCCAGATTACTATCAATAAAACTGAAAATCTTTCGCCACTTACTCAAAACATTGAAGGAACCAAAGATAATCTCTTTGATGCTATTAATAATGATGATGATGCACAATTGAAGATATTAATTGAGAAAAATGAAACTTCTAAGGATAACAAAGTCATTTTAATCAATGCTAAAAAACGGTTGCAAATTCTTCAAGGCTTAAAAGAATTAAAGCCACTGTTATGGCAATTATCTAAAGAAAATAAGGAATAGATTATGTCTGCCAAGTCGATGATAAAATTTGGGTTTGTTCTGGCGCTTAAGCTATCATTATTAGTTGCAATTTTGATTATTTTAGTCCGACTTCCCGGCCATTCAGCTCTTGATTATTATGGGTATTCAATTGAATTAAATACAGGGTTATTGGTGGGAGGAACCATTGTTTTTTTCATACTATTTCATAAAATTTTGATGTTATGGAATTGGCTGCGAAAATTACCGGCTCGTTTTAAA
>DYSP01000039.1 GCA_020718185.1 Candidatus Odyssella sp.
ATTCAACAAAAAGACTCTCTTAATTCAACCTTTTTTCAAACTAGGGGCAGTATAACGCATCAATATGTATGAGCATTATTCATTTTCCTTACGAGAGGAAAGTAAACAGGGTGATTGGAATTTTAAAAAATAGAAACTTGTTATAAGCTTCTATTTATATATCAAAATGTTAAGCGGATGGTGGCATATTTTGAATAATGGATCTTGCTTTTGAAATCTCATTTATTATTTGCCCTGTAAAGTTACTTTTATTCTTGCTAAGAGAAAGTATAGGAGCGTTAGATTGGGGAGTTTTTGGTATTGCAAAAAGATTGCTTTGTAAAAACCAAAATTCATATTCTTTATTTTTCATGTTTGCAAGTTTATCAATATTATTGGATCCTACAGTAAATTTAATATAGGTGGGAGCCACAACATTTAGAAGACGACCCGTTTTATCTGGGACATTTTTAAAGCTTAAGAGCTTCATGATAACAATTCTATTTGAACTGGTAGCACTCAAAGGTAAATCAATAAAACCTGAGCTTTTTGAAGAAATGAGTTGCCGTAAATCTTCTGCTTGTTGAGGGTTTGCGTCTAATTTTAAAATATTTACAGCGATTTTGCTATTTGCTGAAAAATCTTTAATAAGTTTATCAATATTGATAGCGAGGCTTACAATTAAATAATCCTCAAGAATAATCTCACTCGCAATAGTATTACCTTCTTTATTAAGGTTATCTTTACGGTTAACATATTTATCACTAAAGTTTTTAATATCTTGATTAAATTTACTAATTCGCGACTCAATATCCTCATAGTTCTTCGGTAGTTTAAACAAAACAATCAAGTTCTCGATAGGACTTTGCCCTGTTAAATTAGGAATCGTTTTATTATAATATCCTTCAACTATTGCATGAATTTTTTGTTTGATCGTATCTTTTTCACTTTGATTAAAATCCTTGTTGGTAGAGATAAAGGCCTCATTCATAATTCTATCAGTATCTTGCTTAACTTGTTGAGCTTTACTATATATTGCAGTATTACTTTTTTGTTCCTGTAAATTACTTTCTACTTTACCTACATTAACTATGGTAGCAGGTGCTTCTTGTTGAATTTTTTCTAACGATTTTATCGCATCTTGAAAAGTTTTAGATTGCCGCAATTCATTTTTTAATGCTTCTTTGGGAAATAAAAACTTTCCCTTTTTAGTCTTTATAGAATTTAACTTTTCAAGCGTTTGTGCAATTTTCTCTTCTAGTATACGCTTTTCATCTGCGGCTATTTTAGAGGTAACCGACATTTCTCTAAATATTTCAAATGCATCTCTTGATTCTTGAGTGGTTAAAGCAAACGACTTAGTTGAAAACACTAAAAAACTTCCCAATACCAACATTGAAGTAAATGACGTTTTTCGCATAAATATCTCCTAAATAAAATTATTATTATTTAATTATATCAATAATTTGTTAATTTTATTTTAAACAAGCCCCCTGTTAAGGAAAAACTGTTTTTGGACCACAGTTGATTTTAGCTCTTTTACACATTCGATACGGTTAGGCCACTTAATAAGATATTCTAAATTAAAATTTGGCTTATAGGTTGGAACCAGAAAAGAAAATAAAAGAGAAGATATAACTCCATCTAACACCTATTGAATGTAAAAATGAAGAAATGGCAAATTTCTGTGAATTTTAGTTTTTTAACATATCCTTAAAAACTTTAGAGGCCGTAAAAGAAAGAGAAGAGCTAGCTGCTATTTCTATTGTATCACCTGTGGGCGCTGTTGCAAAAAATTAATCACTCTCCTTTAGAAGAAATTGTAGAAAAATTGAAAAATTAGAAGGACGATCTTACTTCATTTTTATAATTTTCTTAATATTTTATGGGGCACTTAAATAACAATTTTAAAAATATATATATTATTTTATTGCCTATTGATCACATAATTTGTTATTTTTTATATTTACAAAAGCCTTATTAAACAACCTTTAAGAAATACGCTAATATGAAATATCTATATTTCCTTGTGTCCGTTTTATCTGTATCTCCTTTATTTGCGAGCCAAAAAAGTACTCTTGGAGATTGGGAAGAGCGTTTTATCTTAACCAATAATATAGTTGTAATCCATACACCTCAATATGTTCAATTTGATGAAGAAAGAGCAACTGAGCAAGTCTGTATCCCCAAAGGATCTGAGTATAACGATTTTATTTATCCTGCCTCTCTTAATATTTTAAGAGATGTTTCGCGTGAAGAGTTTATCAAAAATTTAATTGATTCTGAATTGTATAATTATTCTCTTTTGAACAAAAAAGCATTAACTCAACCATCCCCCGTTGAAGCGGGTAGGTTGTTATCTAGACGAGAAGTCGTGGTTACTCTAAAGAGATATTCAAAATATTATCAGATTTATGGGCGTCTGAAGAGTTATCGATATAGTTATTAATGACATTTATGCAGACGGGGGTTTTATCAGTATTGATAACTTTTGGTTGTTCCCAGTCTTTCAAACGATACAAAGCTTTTCCTAAAAAACGCTTTGCTGCTAGGGCATTTCGTATGGAAGAAAGATAAAAATCTGTTGTATAACCTTAATTATCAACGACTCGATAAAGATATTTCCATTGACCTTTAACTTTGACATACATTTCATCCACACGCCAGCTAAAGCCAAGAGATGGTCGCCAAAAATATTTTAATCGTTTTTCCATTAAAAAAGCATAATGCTGAACCCATCGGTAAAACGTTGTATGATCAACTTCTATCTCACGCTCAGCCATCATTTCTTCTAAGTCACGATAACTGATTCCATACTTACAATACCATCTCACACAGCTTAGAATAATTTGTCCTTGGTAATGGCGCCATTTAAAATCAGTCATTATTCTTCTCCTACTAAATTAGTAGTAGCCGAGAGAGATTAATTTTTTGCAACAGCGCCCTTTACCATTTCTTTAAATTTTTATCCTATATAATTGATGAGTCTATCATTTATTAAAGAGGCATTTATCCGTGTTAACAACAACTTTTTCTACTTTAAGGGACTATCCTCTATATATTAAAAGTCTATTTATTGCGATTGTTTATTTTATCTGTCCTTATCCTTTGATATTAGCCCCGATCGTGGCTGCTGTAATGATAGATAGCAGCCGCACGACTCCTTCTAAAGCTTGGTTTGGTGGTGTTTCTATATTGTTTTTATCTGCTTTAGTTCACGGATTCTTTGCTGCTAATAATGTCAATAAATCAAGAATACAATTGCACCTTGATCCATTAACTTTTGGAGATCACGCGGGGATTCTTGCTTCTCGCGTTTTTGTCATGATGGTCATTTTTTCAGCAGTTAAAGTTTTTATTTATTATATAAAAGTCATTATAGAGGAGCACTTTTAGAAGGCCAATGCATAATAATGATTCTTTTGAGCAATTTGCGCTAATCTCTTTCTGATTGCCATCTCAAAACAGGCTGACGTGCGGCGAGTGTTTCATCTAAACGTCGTCGCGGGGTAAACCGAGGCGCTGCTGCAAAATAAGCCGCATCATTTGACTTTGCTTTATCCGCAAGGACAATCATCATATTGATAAATTGATCAAGTGTTTGCTTGCTTTCACATTCGGTCGGCTCAATTAACAATGCGCCCCTTACGACCAAAGGGAAATACATCGTCATTGGATGAAATCCTTCATCAATCATCGCTTTTGCAAAATCTAACGTCGTAATATCTGTTCCTTTTAAAAAGCGATCATCAAATAAAACTTCGTGCATACAAGGCCCTTCAAAAGACAAAGACAGATGATTTTTTAATTTTTCTAAAATATAGTTGGCGTTCAAAACCGCATCTTCTGCAACTTGGCGCAATCCATCGCTACCATGGCTCATCATATAAGCTAAAGCGCGTGTAAACATGCCCATTTGCCCATGAAACCCTTTTAGGCGACCAATGCTGGTGGGAGATTCAGACAAGTGTTCAACTAGCTGATGAGCACCTTCTTTAAAGACAACATAAGGAAGAGGAGCAAAAGGGGCAAGAGCTGCACTTAAAACAACAGGGCCGCTACCGGGCCCACCACCGCCATGAGGCGTGGAAAATGTTTTGTGCAAATTAATGTGCATACAATCAATACCCAAATCAGCTGGCAGCACCTTGCCAACAATTGCATTAAAGTTGGCACCATCACAGTAAAAATAAGCCCCGACGGCATGAACAGCTGCAGCAATATCGACAATATCACGTTCAAACAACCCGCATGTATTTGGATTAGTTAACATGATGGCAGCCACATTTTCATCTAAGGCTGCCTTAATGGCATCTACATCTACACGACCCTGAGGTGTTGCTTTAATCGTGCGCACTGTATATCCACACGCAGCAGCAGTGGCTGGATTTGTTCCATGCGCAGATTCAGATACTAAAACAATATGTCGCTGACTTTGCCCTGCTGCTGCGTGGGCTGCATGAATCGTCATTATGCCACATAATTCACCGTGTGCACCTGCTGCGGGCGACATAGCAACAGCTGGCAACCCAGTGAGAGTCGTCAACCACTTAGCCAATGTTGCAATAATGTCCAAAGCCCCTTGAACCGTGCTTTGTGGTTGTAGAGGATGTAGATCTGAAAAGTACCGAGCAATCTTTTCATTGATGCGTGGATTATGCTTCATGGTGCATGAGCCAAGTGGATAAAAACCGGAATCAATACCAAAATTTTTCTGACTAAGGCGCGTATAATGCCGCACCACTTGTGGTTCTGAAAGACCAGGCAGACCAATTGTCTGACGTGCCAAATCACCAATATGTGACGTGACAAGTGCAATATCTGGCCAATCTGTCCCGCTTAACCCTGAGGTATCTTGTTCAAAAATTAAAGGCTCTTCGATACATAACCCCTTATTCCCAGTAATAGTCACTGATGACACCTCTATTGATGATGGACGTTTGAAACTTAAGGCTTGAGAATGTCCCATTAGATTATCTCCCCTAAGATTGTTACAAAATGATTGATTTCTTGTGGCGTATTCGTTTCGGTAGCTGCGACCAACAATAAATTGTCAAACTGACCAGGATAAAAACGCGATATAGGAATCCCACCTAAAATTTGATGCTGAATCAATTTTTCCACAACTGGTGCTGCTGCAATTGGTAAACGAATCACAAACTCATTGAAAAATGTTGATGTTAAAATATCAATGTTAGGCACAGTTTTAATGGCATTATATAACTGTACTGCCGCGCCATGATTCAATTTGGCTAGCCGCTGAAAGCCAACATCCCCTAATAAACTAAGATGAATGCTAAAAGCTAAAGCGCACAACCCAGCGTTCGTGCAAATATTGCTTGTGGCTTTTTCACGACGAATGTGTTGTTCGCGCGTTGAAAGGGTCAGAACCCATCCACGATTCGCATCTGCATCAATGGTTTGTCCGACAATACGACCTGGCATTTGTCTTAAATAGCGCTCTTTCGTTGCAAATAATCCTACGGTAGGGCCGCCAAAATTCAAACCCACCCCTAGAGATTGACCTTCACCTGCTACAATGTCTGCCTCCATACTTCCAGGTGATTTAAGAAGCCCCAGCGCCACAATTTCCGTCACTAACACAATAAACAACACACCTGCATCATGGCATTTTTTAGCAAGCGCAGAATAATCAAGGGCATGACCAAAAAAATCTGGATACTGAACAACCACACAAGATGTTTCGTCATCAATGTCAGGTTCTTGCAATGTTCCGTTTGGCGATGGCGCATAGCAATCAACTATTCCATGGGAAAAATGAGCATACGTGCGAATCACTTCTTGATAATGTGGATGGACGTTTCCATAAACAATTGCTTTTGGACGCTTAGTGACTCGATTCGCCATCATTACTGCTTCTACAGCAGCTGTAGCCCCATCATAAAGTGATGCATTTGCCACTTCCATACCCGTTATTAAACAAACTTGAGTCTGAAATTCATATAAATATTGAAGAGTTCCTTGAGCAATTTCTGGCTGATACGGTGTGTAAGAGGTGAGGTATTCACCCCGCTGGATTAAAGCATCAACAGACGCTGGAATATGGTGGTGATAAGCGCCTCCCCCCAAAAAACACGAGGCTTGCGCTGCTGATAAATTTTTTTGTGCCTGTTGTTGAAAATATCGATCGACTTCAATTTCACTTTTATGTAACGGCAAGGGCAAAAGATCTATTTTTTTGGCAGATGCAGGAATATCTTGAAATAAAAGATCAACAGAATCAATGCCAATTTCTCTTAGCATTTCTTTTCGTGTTTCTGGAGTATGAGGCAGATATCGCATGGATTTATTCCCCAATCAATTTCTTATAAGCAGCTTCATCTAATAATCCATCAAGTTCGCTGATGTCTGAAAATTTAATCTTGAAAAACCACCCATTTTCTTCAGGGGATTCATTGATCAGGTCGAGTGTTGACGCCAACATTTCATTGACTTCGATAATTTCGCCAGACACGGGTGTATAAACTTCGCTTGCAGCTTTGACTGATTCTACTACAGCGACTTCGCTACCTTTGAACACTTTTTTCCCAATGGCAGGAAGGTCTGTAAAAACGACATCTCCCAATTGTTTTTGGGCATAGTGCGTGATGCCGATGGTGCCAATATCACCATTGATGGCAACCCATTCATGTTGTGTGCTATATTTTAACATAAGATTATCCTCGATAATAATTGTGGGGAACAAACGGAAGTTTTTCCAAGTTGATTGGGTAAAGTTGATGACGAATACTTACCATCAGTGCGGTATTCGTGAGCTGATTACTTTCTAAATAACCCATCGCAATGGGCTTACCAAGACTGGGGCTGAAGGTTCCGCTGGTGACTTGACCAACAATATGACCTTCGGCTGTGTGGATTGTTGCGCCTTCACGAGCAATGGCTTTGGTATCGGGTGAAAAACCTACGCGTCGTTGTAAAGGCTTGTCTTTAAGTTCGGCTACAATAAGGTCTGCACCAGGAAAGCCACCTTCTTGACGACGTCGTTTCCCAATTGCCCAACTAAGGTTTGCTGCAACAGGTGTAATCGTGGGATTTAAATCATGTCCATATAAACACAACCCTGCTTCTAACCTTAAACTATCCCGTGCACCAAGTCCGATGGGTTTTACTTCAGGTTGTGCAAGTAATTCTTGAAAAAGTTGTGAAGCAACGGTTGGTTCGACAATCAGCTCAAATCCATCTTCGCCTGTATATCCCGTGCGGCTGATAAAAAGAGTTGTCTTCTGATAAGGTGTGGTCATCATTGACATAAAAGTAAGATCTAAAATGTTAGGAAAAAAACGACTAAGAACAGTTGCTGATTCGGGTCCTTGAAGCGCAAAAAGGGCTTGTTCAAATAATGGGATAAGATCAATATCTTTGCCAATTTTATCCTTAAGATAAGACAAATCATCGTGCTTTTTATCAGCATTGACAACTAAAAGAAAACCTTCATCTAAGCGAACAACCAGCAGATCATCCATAATCCCACCTTGGTCATTAAGCAGTAAACTATATTTAACCTGGAAGGGTTGCATTTCAATAATATCTGTTGGCAAGACAGATTCTAAAGCAGTGGCAGAAAGGTCGCCTTTTACCAAAATTACCCCCATATGAGATACATCAAACAACCCTGCGTGCTGGCGAACATGAAGATGTTCTTGCAAAATGCCATCTGTATAATGAATGGGCATCATGTATCCAGCAAAGGGAACCATTTTCGCTTGTAAATCATGATGAAGCGACTCAAGAGGAATCGTGTGAAGGGCAGTTATTGGGTGCATAAAATCTCCAGCAACAAATAAAGTAGAGGTGTTTCATCTTTTTTCTTGCATTCATAAGTAGAACAACTTAATTGACTACTATAGAACCCATTCACAAAAATTTAGATAAAAAGTGGTGAAAATGCAACCATTAGTCGCTCAGAAAAAAGAATTAACTATTGTGCTCGCTGCTCCTCGTGGATTTTGTGCAGGTGTTGAACGAGCGATAACAATTGTTGAAAAAGCCTTAGAGAAATTCGGCCCTCCCGTGTATGTTCGCCATGAAATTGTTCACAACAAATTTGTGGTTCAGCAATTAGAAGCAAAAGGAGCTATTTTTGTTAAAGAATTGGATGAAGTTCCTCCACAAGCACAAGTCATTTTTTCAGCTCATGGTGTGCCAAAATCTGTTCCAGAAGCAGCTCAAGCAAGAGAGCTTAACTATTTTGATGCAACCTGTCCTTTGGTTAGTAAAGTCCACCGTGAGGTAGAACGACACCATGCAGCCAATCGTCTTGTTTTGTTGATTGGGCATAAAGGGCATCCAGAAGTTATTGGCACGATGGGGCAAGTACCAGAAGGCTCGGTTATCCTTGTTGAAACGGTTGCAGATGTTGAAGCGCTTACTTTGTCAGCTAACCAAGAATTTGCTTACGCAACTCAGACAACTTTATCGGTTGGTGAAGCACATGATATTGTCGAAGCATTAAAAGAAAAATTTCCCGACATTCATGGGCCCCATAAGGGTGATATTTGTTATGCAACAACAAATCGCCAGCACGCAGTGCAAAAACTTGCTGAGTCAGTTGATGCGTTAATTGTTATTGGCGCACCCAATTCATCAAATTCTTTGCGGTTGGTGGAAGTTGCTAAAAACAATGGGTGCGCTGATGCTAGATTATACCAACGCGCCAAAGAAATTGATTGGACTTGGTTGCAAGGTAAAAAAAGATTGGGAATCAGTGCCGGCGCTTCTGCTCCTGAAATTTTGGTGGAAGAAGTTATTGAGGCGTGCCGCGAACACTTTACCGTAACAGTTGATGAGGTGAAAGTGATCGAAGAAAATGTGCATTTTAATATTCCAAAAGTCTTGCGGGATTAAAGCTGGCGAAATCACTTGCATATGAGAGAGGTTTTAAGGCAAGTTAGACACCATATTGTCTTTCCTAATGATAATGAGCATTCCTGCGATGGCTGAAACAATTGATGCCTTACAAAAGTTAAATGATCTTGAAAAAAATGCACTGCCAGATGTCACTATTTATACAGATGGTGCTTGCAGCGGTAACCCTGGCCCTGGTGGTTGGGGCGCAGTTGTTTGTTATTTAAATCTTGAATCAGATTTAAAAGGTGGGACTCACCAAACAACAAATAACCGCATGGAAATGATGGCCGCTATCCAGGGGCTGAAAGCCGTCCCTTTAAAAGCTAAAGTAACAATCTATACAGATAGCATGTATCTTCGCGATGGTATTACGCGTTGGATGATCAATTGGAAAAAAAACGGCTGGAAAACCGCCGACAAAAAGCCTGTCAAAAATCAAGATTTGTGGTTGGAACTTGATCAATTATTGACAACGCAAGAGATTACTTGGCAATGGGTGAAAGGTCATGCAGGTCATGAATACAACGAACGCGCTGATGCACTTGCTCGCCAAGGGGTAATTGCACAACGTATGAAAATGTTATAAGTATGTGCCTTAAGCAAGGCACATAGACCGTAGGGAACCGTCAATTAGGCTAGTCTTTCTTAACTTAATATTTTCCTTTTTTCTTTTTAACAAGTAACTTAGTTTTTTTCTTATTCAGTTTAGTACACTGCTTAATTTTCGTTATAATATCTTTTTGTATCGCTTTTAATTCAGCACTCAAAAAATTTACTTTTTCTTTGTATTCTCTATCTACCTCTATCCCATAGTCCTTACCGTAAAGTTCACTGTAAGGAAGAATATGTGTGTAATAAAAAGATTGCCAGATACTGTTAGTATACTTTTTTAAAATTTTTAATTCCTGAAGTGTAGTTGAGTTTTGTAATTCAAAGTTTAATGATTCTATATCATCCCTTAAACCTACTAAATCATATGGTGATGAGTCTTTTAACTCGGGTAAATCTTCTAAATCACATGATGAATTTTCTAAGTAGGATGGTGATAGTTCTTTTTTCCGAAGAATGTTTGTGTTTTTTTCAAAATCACTATATGGCTCGGAAGCCTTTATTTGGGCAATTCCTAATGCCAAGAAAATAATAAAGTTAATAATAATCATATTTTTATGCTCTTTTTAATAATCAATAGGCATACGTACTATTATTTTATGTTAATATCAAGAAGAATTAAGGTTTTTGCTATATCAACTAAAAACTGCTATTGTTTAACGACACGTGACCTTGTCCTTTTTTCGCCCAAATCCCTCAATCATCAGTTTGGTCATGTCAATGCCCCATCAGTGATTCGGCCTGGTTCCGTTGCAAATTTAGAATTGAGATAATAAAGACCGTAAGTTATTGGGTTTTGTCACATCTGTTGCGTGTCCATCTAGATGTTGTTAAATTTGGTCAAAAAAGTTGATAAAATGCTGATCATATCACCAACGTTGCGACCTCATTTTAAGGAATTTTACTCTTCAGCAGAAATCATTATGCTATTTGTGGAACCGTCAAGTTAACGATTAAAGAGGGAAAAGTGGCCTGAAGTGGACGCTTTAGACACAAAGAAGCCCTTGAGCCGCCTCAGACCAGATAGTGCAGGCGGCCTTAAAAGCTTCTCTCCTTGCAGAGGCTTTTTTTAAATAGCGACCTACCTCTATAGCAAAAAGATGTTGAGCCTTTCCCATTAGTGATAATGTTCTCTGTACACCCTCAGGAGATTTGAACTTAATCAAACATTTTTCTTTGCGTCGAGTAGGTAAATGAGTATTTTCAGCTCGATTATTTAGACCTTTATGAGATCGATGTTGTATACCACGACACATGATTTGTATTGGCTTTCTATAGCTTTTTAATTTATCCGTGACAATAATCCTGGGGCAAGAATAACTTTTCAATAATCGGCTTAGAAATCTTATGGCTGATTGCTTATTTCGGTGTTTTTGTAAAAAGACATCCAATTCATAGCCATCACAATCTACAGCGCGCCATAAGATAAATTTTTCTCCGTTAACCTTCACATTCATTTCATCAAGGTGCCATTTATCTTTAGGTTTTCGTTCTCATTTTTTGATAACATCTCTGAAATGGCTTGCAAATTTAATACTCCATGATCGGATGGTTTCATAAGAAACTTGAATGCCACGATAAGCTAGCTGTTCCTCAATATCACGATAACTGTTGTTAAATCGATGATAAATCCATACGGCTTGACTGATGATAGAAACTGGAAAACGATAACGAGGAGGTAAAGCTGATAATGTCATAGGCCATATTAAGTTTTTTTCTCTTTCTAACAGCTTTCTCTAAATCTGACTACTTTAACTTGACGGTTCCACTGTTAGCTATTTTATTGCACGCCTCTTCCTTACAAGCGACTATTTTAAGCCTATTTTCAGGAAAAAATTCTAGTTATTCTCTCGAGTTTTTTTGAATAAATGCCTGTATATAATAATATATTCTATTAAAATTTGTGGTGTAAGAGTTGAGTATTTTTTCTGGCCTTAAACATGAACAAAAAGAAGCAATTGGATTGCTTCAAATAGGAACTTTTCTTGAATATTTTGATCTTATGCTTTATGTGCATATGGCGGTTCTTTTAAATGAACTCTTTTTCCCTAAAACAGATCCCCATACTGAAAAATTGCTTTACGCTTTTGCATTTTGCTCTGCTTATGTTCTGCGACCTTTTGGGGCTCTTATATTTGGATATATTGGAGATAATATAGGGCGTAAGACTACTGTTATTATTACGACTATGATGATGTCTTGTTCTTGCATCATTATGGCGACTCTTCCAACCTATGCTCAAATTGGAATACTTGCGTCGTGGGCAATTACTATTTGTCGAGTATTGCAAGGTATTTCATCTATGGGAGAGATTATGGGGGCAGAAATATATCTGACTGAGATGACTAAGCCACCTCAAAGCTATCAAATTGTTTCTTTAATTTCCTGCTCTGCAAGATTAGGAACTATGGCAGCCTTAGGAGTCGCTACCGCTGTTCTAACACTTGGAATTGAATGGAGAACTGCTTTTTGGGTAGGAGCTGCAATAGCTGTTGTGGGCTCTGTGGCTCGAACAAGGCTTCGAGAAACGCCTGAATTTCTTTATCATAAAAATAATAAAAAGGCAGCCGCTGCTTTAAAAAAAATAAATTCAAACATTAATGAAGATGACAGTAGTCATCTTAAATCTGATTTAAAAAACAACGTCCCCTTTAAAACTATACTTGCTTATTTCTTAATATCTTCAGGCCCTCCAGCCTGCTTATACTTTAGCTATATGTACTTTGTACCGCTTTTAAAAAGTAATGGCTTAAGTAGTGAGTTAATCGTTCAACAAAATTTCTTTATTTCTATTGCAGAATTTTTAGCACTAGCAGTGATTATCTATTTAAGTAAAAAAATAGAACCTTTGAAAATACTTAAATATCGCTCTTCTTTATATCTCTTGTTTGTTATCTTATTTCCTCTCGTTATTGAACAAACACAAGGAAATTATATCATATTAATAATTCAATTATTAAGTGTTGTTCTTACACTATAGTTGATTAGAATTTTAGATTTACAAAAATGGAATAGTTACAGTATAAAA